>JAURVW010000481.1 GCA_030655275.1 Solirubrobacteraceae bacterium | reverse complement strand
CGAGAAGCGGATGGCGCGCGCGTGGCCGTTCTTGAGGACCGACAGGTTCACCTGGCTCACCCCCACCTGACGCGACAACTCCGCCAGCGTCATCCCGCGCGCGCCGAGCACCTCGTCGAGCCTGACCCGCACGCGGTGGTCGGGGGCGTCGTCGGCGTCGGCGCCCTTCTTGCGAGCCATCATCAGACCGTCGCCTCCACGTCGTCCTGCAGATTGATCCCGGCCCGCCAGACCTCAGCAATCACGAGGATGAGGACGATCCCGAACACCGCCCCGAGGTTGAACGAGGTCCCGATCCCCGCCTCGGCGACGCCGTCGGCGGTGAAGTACTCGCGGACGAGACCGTCGATGAACCGGTCGGTGAAGTACGGGACGACGATCAGCACGCCGGCGCCGCCCACCGCGAGCGCTCGCAGCCAACGCACGGCCCCCTTGGAGAAAGGACGCCCCCGCGACGTCAGCCGCAAGATGCGCTCGAGCGACACGGCGGCCAGCAAGAAGAAGGCATATCCCGCGAAGAGAACACGCGTCATGCCCGACTCGACCCGATCCGGCGGACCCTCGATCTGCCGGACCAGTCTCAACCCGTCGACGTCGACATCGCCGAAGCCAGCCCGAACTGCCTTGGAGATCTGGCAGGCGCCGCGGCCATAAACCGACGCCTGTGCCGGATCGGACGCGTCGTACGGCCGATTGAGCTGCGGGCAGAAGCGTCGCGAAGTATCTGCGGCAAGGACGAGCCAGGGGCCGTTGTGTTCGATCGGCTTTCCTTTCGGGTTCGTCGGGTTCGGATAGCCGAATCCGTACTCCTGAAGCGACAGGCGATCCCCCAGCGCTCGATCGGAGACGCCGACCAGTGCGAGCCCGACTCCGATCACCCACGCGACGATGCCGACCCGAACGATCCACAGAGCAAATGTGGCCCAGCGAACTCGTCCCGCGGGCCGTCCGGCGAGTTCAGACGTCATACCGTCGCCTCCACGTCGGCCTGGAGCGCGATGCCGCGTCGCCACACCTCGGCCAACGCGAGCAGCAGCAGCGCGATCCCCATCGGCGCCAGCGGGAAGGTGACGTACGGAGAGAGTCCGTCGAAGCGGCCGTCCAGGATGGTGAAGGCCACGAGGAAGTCGACCATTGCGGCGACGAAGGTCCCGATGCCGATCACGCCGGCCAGCCAGCGCAGGTCGCGCACGTTCGCGGCGGAGAACGCATCGGCGCGGGCGGCGCGACGCAGCAGCCGCTCCAGGGCCAGCAGTCCGACGAACAGGGGGACGAGGCCGATCGCTGCCGAGAGCAGGACGAGCGCCTGGTCGCGTCGGCCGGCGCCGGGGATCGGCGCGGCCACCTGCGCTTCCGTCACGCGCGGGGCGACCGTGCGGGCGTTCGGGTATCGCTGCGCGGCCAGGTCGGCCACCTGCCGGAGTGCGGCTGCCGCCGCCTGCTCGCTCGAAGCGGACTCATCGACGTCCTCACCGGGTGTGGCGCCCGCGACGTAGGCCTCGACCACCACCCCCTGCTTCCCGGCGCCGACGCTCACCGTGTCCGACCCCACCCGGCCGTCGCCCGACAGCGCCGCCACGCCGTTGGCCACCACGAGCACGACGGCCACGAGGAGGGTGAGCTGCGTGGCTCGCCAGGCGATCACGAGCCAGCCGTCGCCTGCGACGAACCGCGAGACGGCGAACAGGACGGCCACGACCACCGCGGCGAAGATCAGGAAGGAAAGGACTGACATAACGATTGTCAATATAACGACAAACGATATGGAATGCAACGATTATCGATATGCCCCTCGGCCGTCTCGGCAATGAGCGGGGAATCACCACGGCTCCCACCGTGGTCATCCGGCGCTCACCGCCCAGGGCGACCCAGGCGGCGCCGTCCACCCCGCGACCCCGCCGCCCGCCCGCTCCCCGTACAGTCTCCGGCGATGAAGATCGGGATCGTCGGAATGCCGAACGCGGGGAAGAGCTCGCTGTTCAACGCCCTCACGAAGGCTGGGGCCGAGGCCGCGAACTACCCGTTCACGACCATCGAGCCCAACATCGCCATCGTGCCGGTACAGGACGACCGCCTCGACGCGCTCGTCGACCTGCTCGGCGCCAGCGAGTCCGTCGCCGACACGATCGCCTTCCACGACATCGCCGGCCTCGTCGCCGGCGCGTCGAAGGGCGAGGGCCTGGGCAACCAGTTCCTCGGCAACATCCGCGAGACCGACGCGATCATGCACGTCGTGCGCTGCCACGGCGACGACAACGTGATCCACAGCGAGGGCAGCGTGAACCCCGCCCGCGACATCGAGACCATCGAGACCGAGCTGATCTTCGCCGACCTCGAGCAGGCCGAAAAGCGCCTCGACCGCGTGATCCGCGGCGCCCGCGGCGGCGACAAGTCGCTCATCGCCGAGAAGGCCTGGCTCGAGGAGCTCATCGAGGGCTACAACTCCGGCCGCCCCGCCCGCTTCACGCCGATGCCCGAGGACGTCGACAAGGGCCAGACCGTCCAGCCGCTCTCCGCCAAGCCGGTGCTGTTCGTCGCCAACGTCGACGAGGGCTCCGACGAAATCCCGGCCATCGTCGCCGAGCACGCCGAGAAGAACGCCGCCAAGGCCGTCGCCATCTCCTCCCGCATCGAGGCCGAACTCTCCGAGCTCGACGAGGAGGAGCCCGCGATGATGCGCGAGGAGCTCGGCGTCTCCGAGTCCGGCCTCGACCGCGTCGTCAAGGGCGCCTTCAGCCTGCTGAACCTCATCACCTTCTTCACCGTCGGTTCCGGCGTGCGCGGCCAGTCCTGGCACCTCAAGAACGGCCTCACCGTGTGGGACGCCGCCGGCGAGATCCACGGCGACATCCAGAAGGGGTTCGTCCGTGCGGAGGTCGTGCGCTGGGACCAGCTCGTCGAGGCCGGCGGCTACTCCCAGTCGCGCGACAAGGGCACGTTGCGCATCGAGGGTCGCGACTACCTCATGCAGGACGGCGACGTGATCACCGTCAAGCACACCGGCTGAGTCGACGCCCGACGTCGGTTCGTCCCGCCACCG
>JAURVW010000476.1 GCA_030655275.1 Solirubrobacteraceae bacterium | reverse complement strand
GCCCTGCGACTGCATGTTGAACACCGCGAAGTCAGGCGCGCCAAGGTAACCCGATTCCGGCATGCCGGTGATCACCCAGGGGCTGCTCTTGCCCTGCAACTGGGTTGCCTGGGCCGACAGGTTGTTGTCGGCGGAGTTGGCCACCGCCATCGCCTGCGCCGTGTTGCCGGTCACCGCCAGGTTGACATCGGGCATCCAGCCGCTGCCGGTGCGGATCGTCGTGCTGCCCGCCGCCGTCGCCTGCACGGTCGTGCCGCTGTCCTGCATGTTGCCGACCAGGGCGCTGGTGGCCAGGGTCGAGAAGCCCGTCAGGCCCACGCTGTTCACGGCGTTGTTGTTGCGCGCTTCGGCCAGGTTGCGGTTGCCGGTGACGCTCACGCTGGCATGGGTCACGCCGTGAGAGAGATAGCCGACGCCGCCGTCGAACCCGATGTTGGCATTGCTCGTGGTGGCCGAGCGGGTGTCGCCGCTGTCGGTCTGCTGGCTGAGCACCGAGAAGTCGCTGTCCGGCATGCCCTCATAGCCGTAGCCGCTGGCGTTGGCGCTGAAGTTCACACCCGAAGCATTCAGGCGGTTCACGGCGGTGTTGCCCTGGCTCTGCGCGCTCACGGTGTTGTCGGCAACGGAGACCTGGCTGGAGGTCAGGCCGCCGCTGAACTGGACGCCGACCAGCAGTCCGGGGCCGGTGCCGCCGGCGGTCGCGGACACCTGGCCTTCTGCCCAGTTGGTCTGCAGGTTGCTGATGGCTGCCACCGGGGCGCTGAAGCCCTCGCCGGTGTTGAGCGTGCCGACGGTCAGGCCGATGGCGTTGGCCGCCTGGTTGGCGGTGGCGGCGGCGCTGATGGCGTTGCCCTGGACGGTGATGCTGCTGCCCTGCACGCCGCCCCCGTAGTTGCCGTAGCCGATATTGACCGCGGCCATCGGGCCTTCGCTCAGGTTGGTGGCGGCGACCGCGCCGCTGTTGTGCTGCGCGCTGACGATGGTCTGGGCCGCGGCGACGGAGACGCCGGAGTTGCCGTTGATCGAAAACGCCGGGATGTAGGTCGCCACAGGCGCCTGAAGCGTCTCGAACTGCGCGGTGATCCGGTTATCGGCGTTGTTGGCGCGGGCCGTCGCGGCCAGCGTGTTGCCGTTGACCGCCAGGTTGGAGCCATTGACGCTGCCGACCATCAGGGACACCGATGAATCGCGCACGGCGGCCTGGATGCCGGTGTCGTTGAACTGGCTGTTGCCCAGGCCGGACGTGCTGTTGCCCGTGGCGCCGGCCAGCGACACCGAGGTGGCGGCGTCGTTGCCCAGGGCCTGGCTGCGGATGGCGTTGCCGTTCACGCTCACGTTGGCGGCCGAGACGCTGGTGAGTTCACCTTCGCCGTACCAGGCGTCGCCGAAGCTGGCGGCGATGGTGGCGCCGGTGGTTTCGGCGCTGATGGTGCCGCCGTAGTTGCCTTGCATGTTCACTGCCACGGCATCGCCGGTGGCCGAGACCAGGGGGAAGCCCCAGGTGTCGGACGAGGCGCCTGCCGGGCGGCCGCCGGTGGCCAGGTGGGTGGCGGACAGGGCTACATGCGTGTCGGCCAGGTTGCCGCTGGCGCTGGACGAGATCGCGTTGGACGCGACGGACACGGTGCCCGAAGCGTTCAGGTAGCCGATGCCCACATTGGCCGAGACTTCCGAGCCGTTGTTGGCGGCCAGGATGTCGGTGGCGCTGTTGGTCTGGGCGTTGCTGGCTGCCGCGTTGGCCGAGATGGTGGTGCCCGCGGCGCTGATGCGGTTGCCGGCCACGTTGCCCGAGGCGGTGGCGGACAGGCCGTTGCCGGTCAGGCTGACCGAGCCGGTCTGCAGGGTGTTGTCGACGAAGGCCGCAACCAGGCCCCCGGCCATCGCGG
>JAURVW010000475.1 GCA_030655275.1 Solirubrobacteraceae bacterium | reverse complement strand
CCCCTGCGCGAGCGCGAGGTGCGGGCCGGGGGGGAGCGGCGGCAGCTCGACCGGGCCAGGTGCGGGCCAGATCGCCTCGGCGGCCCGCAGGAGCTGACGACCCTGGGCTCGCGAGGCGGTGCGCAGCGAGGCCGACGGCGTGCGGGCCGACTCCTCCAGGTCGAGCGCCTGGAGCTGCGCGTCGTGCATCGTGTGCCGCGCGGCGCAGGCCGCCGCGGAGACGTGGATCGCGGTCTCGGCGCTCGATCGCAGCAGGCCGAGCAGAAAGCCCTCCATGGAGGCGATGTCGTGCACGTCGCCCTGCTCGACGGCCTGCTCGAGGCCGCCGGAGTGCGCGTGCCCACCGGCCGGCAGGCGGCCATCGGCGAGGAGGAGGAGATCCGATCCGGGCATGGGGTGGGGCGGAGGCCGGCCGTCGCCTAGAAGAGGAAGTACTTCTGGGCCATCGGGAGTTCCGCGACCGGGTCCTGCTCCACCACGACGCCGTCGATCGCGACGGAGAACGTGTCGGGGTCGACCGAGATCGTGGGCAGGGCCGTGTTCTCCGGCAGATCGGCCTTCGTGCGCTTGCGCACGTCGTTCGCAGCCACGAACGCACGGGTGAGACCGAGGCGTTCGGGAAGGCCGTCGTCGAGCGCGGCCTGCACCACGAAGTTGATGCCGAGCTCCCCGGCGACCGCGGGCGCGGCGCCGAACATCGGCCGCGGCAGCACGGGCTGGGGCGTCGGGATCGACGCGTTCGCGTCGCCCATCGCCGCCGACACGATCATGCCGCGCTTGATCACGACCTCGGGCTTCACGCCGAAGAACTTGGGATCCCAGAGCACGAGGTCGGCGAGCTTGCCCGGCTCCACGGAGCCGATCTCCGACTCGAGCCCGTGGGCCACGGCGGGGCAGATCGTGTACTTGGCGACGTACCGGCGGGCGCGGTGGTTGTCGGCGGTGGTGTCGCCGGGGAGCGAGCCGCGCGAACGCTTCATCACGTGCGCGGTCTGCCAGGTCCGCGTGATCACCTCGCCGACCCGCCCCATCGCCTGGGAATCCGAGCCGATCATCGAGATCGCGCCCATGTCGTGGAGCACGTCCTCGGCGGCGATCGTCGACGGCCGGATGCGCGACTCGGCGAACGCGAGGTCCTCCGGCACCGACGGATTGAGGTGGTGGCAGACGATGAGCATGTCGAGGTGCTCGTCGATCGTGTTGATCGTGTGCGGGCGGGTGGGATTGGTCGACGACGGCATCACGTTCGCGTGGCCGGAGACCGTGATGATGTCGGGGGCATGGCCTCCGCCGGCACCCTCCGTGTGGTAGGTGTGGATCGCCCGGCCGCCGATCGCGGCGAGGGTGTCCTCGACGAATCCGGCCTCGTTGAGGGTGTCGGTGTGGATCGCCGCCTGGGCGCCCGAGGCGTCGCACACGGTGAGGCACCGGTCGATCGAGGCGGGCGTCGTGCCCCAGTCCTCGTGGAGCTTGAAGCCGCACGCGCCGGCGCGCAGCTGCTCCCACATCGAGGCCTTCGAGGCGGTGTTGCCCTTGCCGAGGAGCACCACGTTGATCGGGTACTGCTCGAGCGCGGCGAACATCATCCGCAGGTTCCAGTCGCCCGGGGTGACGGTGGTCGCCTTCGTGCCCTCCGCCGGACCGGTCCCGCCACCGATGATCGTGGTGGTGCCCGAGGCGAGCCCCTCCTCGATCACCTGCGGGCAGATCAGGTGCACGTGGCAGTCGATCGCGCCGGCGGTGAGGATCTTGCCGTTGCCGGCCATGATCTCGGTGGCGGGGCCGATCACGAGGTCGGGGTGGATGCCGTCCATCGTGTCGGGGTTGCCGGCCTTGCCGAGGGCGACGATGCGACCGTCGCGGATGCCGACGTCGGCCTTGATGATCCCCCAGTGGTCGAGCACGATCGCGCCGGTGATCACGAGGTCCGGGGTGCCTTCGGCGCGGGTGGCCGTCGCCTGGCCCATCGATTCGCGGATCACCTTGCCGCCGCCGAAGACGGCCTCCTCGCCGCCGAAGCAGCGGTCCTCCTCGATCTCGATCAGGAGGTCGGTGTCGGCGAGCCGGACACGGTCGCCGGCCGTCGGACCGAACAGCGCCGCGTAGCGCTCACGAGAGATCTCACTCATAGACGGGAGAGCGTATGGACGGGCGGGGCGGCACCGGTTGTCCAACGGGCCAAAAGCTCGCCCGGGATGTTCGCCTCGGGCGCCGGGGGAGGCTCCGGGCCCGAGTTTCGGGGGCATTGGGCGCCGAGACGCGATACCGGTCGACCGTGCGGGTCTGGACGGAGCCCGCGGAGCACCCGGTTACAAGTTGTCCACTTCCGGCCAGGGAGGCACAGCGTCAGGCCGAAGCAACCGACGAGAAGGGCGTGGAACGTCCCAATTCCAGCTTCTTCGCGCTCACCCCCGATGAGCGGCGCGGGATCCTCTCCCTTGCCGTCCGGATGCGTGGCGTCCGCAACGGCGCGCTGGCGCTCCTGCTGCCGGCGTGCGTGCTCGCCCCGCTCACGTACGGCCCGAACGTGATCATCTTCGTCGCGCTGATCGTCGTCGGCTTTGCGGTGCTCGGCCTGCGGCTGCAGCGTCCCAAGCGCCTGGAGCTGCCGCTCATCGGAGCCCTGCTCTGGGCGCAGGTGATGCTCGCCGGGATGATCGCGGTCGCCAGCCGGTATCAGCTCGACGGCATCGGCCTGCTGATCCTGCCGGCCGCCGGATCGTGCCTGTTGCTGCCGCGCCGGTTGGCGGCGCTCTTCGTGGGGTGGTCGACGGTCTTCATCGTCGGCGTCGGGTTTGCGATCGACACGCAGGGCGTCCTCGACACCCCACCGACCCTCTTCCTCCCGATCGGCGTGCTGCTCTGCGTGAGCCTCCCGGCGATCATGGTCCGCCAGCTCGAGGTGGAGTCGCACGACACCGCCATGACCGACCCCCTCACCGGGGCGCTCAACCGGGTCGCGCTCGAGCTCCGGCTCACCGAGCTCGGCGAGCAGAGCGCCGGACTCCCGCTGCGCGTGGGCGTGGTCATGGCCGACCTCGACCATTTCAAGATGGTCAACGACGAGCTCGGGCACGCCGTGGGCGACGTCGTCCTGCAGGAGACCGTCAAGCGGATGCGCGGCGGGCTCGGGCCGCTCACGCCGATCTACCGGGCCGGCGGCGAGGAGTTCGTCGCGCTCATCGCGGGCGCCGACACGGAGTCGATCACCGCGATCGGCGAGCGCCTGCGGCTGGCCGTCCGTGCCGAGGTGATCGAGGATCGCACCTGCACGGTCTCGATCGGCGTCGCCGCCTCCACGCTCGACCTCTTCTCTCCCAAGGCCCTCCTCGAGCTCGCCGAC
>JAURVW010000470.1 GCA_030655275.1 Solirubrobacteraceae bacterium | reverse complement strand
CAACGCACCCTGCCGCCGCGCTGAACTCGGCTACGCGCTTGCGCGCCAGGCCTGGGGCGGCGGCTACATGCACGAGGCGCTGCAGGCGCTCGTCGCGCATGCCTTCGAGGCGCTGCAACTGCATCGCCTGGAGGCCGACATCGACCCGCGCAACGCCGCATCCGCACGCAGCCTCGAACGCCTGGGTTTCGTCCGCGAAGGCCTGCTGCGCGAACGCTGGATCGTCGACGGCGAGGTCTCGGACTCGGCGCTCTACGGTTTGCTCGCGCCCGAGTGGCGCGCAGCGAAGGCCGCGCGATGAACGCGAGCGAACGCATCATCGTCGCTCTCGACGTCGACACCGAAGCTGAGGCGCGGGCAATCGTCGACGCGCTCGGCGACATGGCCCCGATCTACAAGGTCGGCCTGCAATGGCTGACCACCGCCGGCCCCGCGCCGATGCGCGAGTTGATCGCCGCCGGCAAGCAGGTGTTCCTGGATTTGAAGCTGTTCGAGATCCCGAACTCGGTGGCGGCGGCGGTGCGCGCCGCGGGCAGGCAAGGCGTGGCCATGGTGACGGTGCACGCGTCGGCGGGGTCGGCGATTCTGCATACGGCTGTCGACGCCGCACGGCCGTGGCCGGCATTGAAAGTGCTGGCGCTGACGGTGGTCACGAGCCTCGGCGACGCCGACCTGCGCGAGGTCGGCATCGAGGCGGGCGTCGACGTGCAGGTGCTGCGGCTCGCACGCCTGGCCGAAGCCGCCGGCTGCCATGGCGTGATCGCGTCGCCGCGTGAGGTCGCGATGCTGCGTGCCGTGCTCGACCCGCGCATGCTGATCGTCACGCCCGGCATCCAGTTCGTCGGTGACGCCGCGGCGGCGCCGGGCCGAGCCGACACCCCGGCGCATGCAATCGGCGCCGGCGCGAGCCACGTCGTGCTTGGCCGCACGATCACGCAAGCCGCAGACCCGCGCGCGGTATTCGTTGCGGTGCGCGACGAGGTCGAGCGCGCCTGGCGCAACGCGCCTCGAAATAATTGAAACAAAGCCCCCGCCGCGCGAAGTGCGTGCGATACGCGGCGCGTCGACAGTGATGTCTCC
>JAURVW010000463.1 GCA_030655275.1 Solirubrobacteraceae bacterium | reverse complement strand
GAATATGGATTGACAGATGAACCGCTGATGGTCGGGATTGATGTACAAAAAGTTAAAGATTTCCTTGTTGGGGCTTCATCCGATGAAGATATAATGGTGGGTAATGAGCTTACAGATCCGGTTGATTTTTCGTTCATGCCCGCCCTGGATAAACAGAAGAATGTCAAGAAGAACAGTTATTATCTGGATCTCGAGCAGGGCATCTATTCACGGTCAATGCTGTTGTACCCGGAGAATGAGATCCGGAAAGAACCTAAAATACCTGATAACCTTGGCTTAGACTGTAAACTGCTACTTAATAGCATAGAACTTCGGCGAATTATCAATAAAGCATCAAAGGTTTCTGACTATATCAGATTTAATGTGCATCATGGGGAGAATGTCGTATTTACAGCAAGTACGGTTGATGAAAATGATCTTCCCTGGACAGCCAGCCCGCGAGTTTACGAATGGGGGTCTTTGAGTAGCCGAACAGAGACAAATTCTATATTTTCACTGGATTACCTGCATGATATCGTAAATGTTATTCCTGATGAGCAAACCTGGCTGCACCTTGGCAATGACAAGCCGTGCAGATTGTTATTCCATATCGGAACTGTTGGTGAGGTTGAGTATTGTCAGGCCCCAAGGATCGAATCCGAATGATCCTGATGGTAAAAAGAGGTTTGTAAATGGAAGAAATAACAGTATTTAGAAGAAGCGACCTGCCCACTGAATGTAGCAGAATTGAAATTACAAACATCTATGGTGATCCCCTCAGAACACTTGGATTTGAGATAACCTGCGTCCACTGCACAATTAGAAGCCTTACTCCACAGTTAATAACGCAAAATGGACATATCCTCTGTCCGAATTGTCAGCAGGAATTGTGATGGTAACAGTAAAAACATACCGGCACAAAAGAGATACCCGGAACTTCCTTGTGTTCGAGTTCGGAAGGCTGGTCATGGAGATCAACCCAAAGACATTTGTGATGGAGAACGTGCCTGATATACAGAAGTTCAAGCTCCCTGATGGTCGCAATTTGATAGAGACATTAACGAAAATGGTCAATGAACGGGATTGGGATATATACTATGAAGTCCAGGGGCTGTATTTGGACGGGAACATGGACCCGGGGGGCGAATGCACTGTAGTACCACAGGAACAAAAACCGATTCAGAGGACGCTATGTTATC
>JAURVW010000462.1 GCA_030655275.1 Solirubrobacteraceae bacterium | reverse complement strand
CGCTCGTGGCGGCGTTCGGCGAGCAGCCAGGCATGGAGGCGGGCGTAATGTTCGGGATGCCGCTGCCGCGCCCAGGCAAGGCCGACCAGGTCGCCGTAGCCTTCTTCGCGGCGCGCGGCCGCGGTCTCGGCGGCATCGCCGGCGGCCTCGGCGTCGGCGCCGGGCGCGAAGCCGGCTGGCAGGCCGTACCAGGCGCCGTCCAGGTAGCGGCGGCAGTGGCCGAGTTCGTGTGCGGCCATCAGTTCGAGCGTCGGGGCGAGCAATTCGGGGTCGATGCCGGTGAGCGTCGACTCGGCCTCGGGGTTGCCGCGCATCGAGAACACCAGCTTGCAGCGGCCCTCGATGAAGGCGAGTGCGAGCGGCGCGGCGCCGGGGGTCGGTTGGGGCTGCACGACGATGTCGAGCGGCAACTTCTGCTCGCGAGCGAACGCGAGCACCGGGCGGATGCCGGCGAACCAGCGGGACTCGGTCGGCGTCAGGTCGGCGGCCGGGGCCGCGCCCGCGGCCATGACGATCGCTGCGCCGAGGAGAAGGGATCGGAAGATTGATCGCCGCACTCGAAGACTCCTTGTTGAAGGCGTCTTCGACATGCAAGAACCGGGCTTGAGCGACGCCGGCGCATCGCGGCCCGGCGCGTGGCCTGTGTCACGGCCGGGGGGCTCACCGGGTCGGCTTCAATCTTCCAGGTTCTCGTGGTGCGCCGTCGCGCCCTGTTTCCAGTACGCCGCGGCGCGGATCGCGTGGCGGTCGTGGCCCTTCTCGTCGACCAGGATGCGGCGCAACTGCGCCATCGCGCCGGCCTCGCCGGCGAGCCAGGCATAGCCCTCGCCGGCAGGCAGCGCGAGGGCGCGCACCGCATCGAGCAAGGCGGGGGCGTCGTCGACCCACTGCAGCGTCATCGCCGCCGCGCTGGTGAGCGCACGCCGGTCGGCCTCGGCCACCTGCAGGATCACCGTCGCACGCGCGCCGGCCGGCAGTTCCTCGAGGCGGCGCGCGATCGCCGGCAGCGCCGTCTCG
>JAURVW010000443.1 GCA_030655275.1 Solirubrobacteraceae bacterium | reverse complement strand
GATCACCCACGAGGAGCCGACCGAGGTCACGCGCCGCGACGTCCTGCGTCTCACGCAGGAGAGCGCGGCCGCCGCGCGCGGGTTCGGTGAGGTGATCAAGGATGCCGAGCGAGACCTGCGCCGCCGGCTCATCGTCATGCGCGCCGGACTCGAGGAGGCCGGCGCCGGGGAGACCTACGTCACGGTCGAGGTCCGCGCGCGCTTCCTCGGCGAGGTCGACCGGATCGCCTCCCTACTCGGAGCTCGGTGCCCGGCGCCCATCACGCCGGCTGAGGCGCGGACCGTCGACCAGACCCTCAAGGTGAAGACCGGCCGGACCGGCGACGACGCCTCGGCCGGCCCGAACGGCGGCACGGTCCTCCCCTGATCCGCCGCGGTCCGAGTCGGCGAGCTCCGATGCACCGCTTCGATGACTCGCAAGTTCATCTGGACCGGGCAGATGAACGCGATGCCAGTCCGATGCACCGCTTTGATGAGTCGCAAATTCATCTGGACAGGGCAGATGAACGCGCGAGTCGGGTCGCTCAGCGTGGAGCGTCGACCTCGGCGTCGACCGCAGCGCTGACGCCGACGCCAGCGCCGGCCGCGGTGAGGAGTAGGTCGGTGAGGAGGCGCGGGTCGCGGAGGGTGCGGTCGGCGGAGGTGCCGTCGGCGTTGCGCTCGCGCTTCTCCAGGACGACGTCGTCCGGGCTGGCGAGCTGACGCAGCCGGCCGGTCGCGATGAGGTCCTCGTCGACGGCGCCGAGCCGACCGGCGAACGTGGTGAACACCGGGGTACCGAGGGCGACGGCCTCGCGGTTCATCGTGCCGCCGGCCGAGACGACGAGGTCGGCGAACGCGATGAGCGACGGCGCGTCGATCGCCCCGTCGGGCACGATGAAGCCGCCGGCCTTGGCGAGCTCGGCGCGCTGGTCGTCGGTGCGGGGCAGGACGACGGCCTGTCGGCCCTGCAGGCGGCGCAGCACCTCGGCGAACTGGTCGTTGCCGTGGCGGTGGTAGAGCGAGACCTCCGGAGCGGTGCGCACCACGACGATCGGCTCGGCGGGGTCGAGACCCAGGTCGCTCAGGACGGTCTGGTCGGGGCGCAGATCAGCGAGGTAGTACTCCTCCTTGAGGCCCGCGTACGCGCGGATCTTGCCGACGGCGCCGTACCGGCCGAGTCGCTCGACGGGAATCGTCTCGGGCACCACGACCGACCGCGCGAGCCGGCAGTTGATCGTGTGCTGGACCGTCGCCCACTCGTAGTCGAACATCGTCGCGCTCGGGATCCGCAGGGCCTTCGCGGCGACGGTGATGTCGTTGCTGCCGTGGCCGAGGGCGAGGTCGAAGCCCTTGCCGCGAGCCCAGCGCAGCAGCGCGGTCGACCGGCTCGCGAGCCCGACGGCCTTGGCCCGCAGGTGCTCGCCGCGGTGGTGGCCGATCACGTCGGCATCGAGGCCGTGGCGCTCGGCGAGGGCGACGGTCTGGGCGAAGTCGCGCGCGGTGATCTGCACCTCGTGGCCGCGGGCGCGGAGATCCTCGACGATCGGCCGCAGGACGAGGACGTGCGGGCTGTTCGTGAGGTCGATCCAGACGCGCATGGAGCAGCATCATCGCGGAGGGCGCGGGCGCGGTGCTGGGTGATCCGGGAGCGGAGCATCGAGCGCTCGAGATTCCGCGTGGCGGCAGGTGAATCGGTGCTCGCAGCTGTGGCGCATCGGCGTTGCGCGAGCATCGATGCGCTGGCAGGATGACCCGATGCGCGCCCGCTCGCCCTCTGTCGTCCTCGTCCTCGCGGCGATGGTCTCCTTCGCCGGCTGCGGCTCCTCGGACGAAGGGGCGTCGAGCGACGCTTCGTCGAAGGCCCTCACGCGCACCGAGCTGGCGACGAAGGCCGACGCGATCTGCCAGACGGCCAAGACCGACGCCCTGGCGGTCGACCAGCCGAAGGACTTCGCGACGAACCCGAAGGCCGCGGCGACCTACCTCACCGCCGTCCAGAAGATCACGCGCAAGGAGCAGACCGACCTCGCCGCGCTCACCCCGGACGACGAGGCCAAGGCCGACTACGACGCGATGGTGAAGTCCCAGGGCGCTCTCGCCGACCTGCTCGACGGCGTCGTCGAGAAGGCGAACGCCGAGGACGAGTCCGGCCTCCAGGATCTCGCCAGGAGCGCCGAGCTGTCGAAGCCGTTCGTCGCGGCGGCCACCAAGATCGGTGCGAAGGGCTGCGCCGCCGGCTGATCCCGCCGGCGCGCGTGCGTGCGTGCGTGCGAGACTCGCGGCATGGAGCGGTTCACCACGAGCGACGGCGTCGCGATCGCCTACGAGTTCGACGCCTCGGCGCCTCCCGGCCTTCCGCCCGTGGTGCTGCTGCACGGCTTTGCGGTGTCCGGCCAGCTCAACTTCGGCGGGCCGGGCCTGATCGACGGCCTCGCGGACGCCGATCGCCGCACGATCGTGGTCGACGCTCGCGGCCATGGCGACTCCGACAAGCCCACCGATCCGGCGGTCTTCGGCGAGGCCCGCATGGCGCAGGACGTGCGGGAGCTCGTCGACCACCTCGGGCTCGACGCGTTCGATCTCATCGGCTACTCGATGGGAGCCGTCGTCGCGCTCCTGATCGCTGCCGACGACCCACGCGTGCGACGCATGGCGGTCGGCGGCGTCGGTTCCGGGATCATCGAGACCGGCGGCGTCGACTCGCGCGAGATGCCCAAGCACATGATCGTGCAGGCGATGCTCGCCCCTGATGCGGACGCCGTCGAGTACCCGCTCGGCGCCGCGTGGCGCGCCTTCGCCGAAGCCGTCGACGCCGACCTCTCC
>JAURVW010000439.1 GCA_030655275.1 Solirubrobacteraceae bacterium | reverse complement strand
CCGCTGGTTGCCGGCGGCGCTGGTCACGGCCGGCGAGCCCGCGAAGCGCGACGAGACGCCGCGCGACGCGCCCGATGACACGCCGCTCCTGCCGACACTCGAAGACTTCGACGCCGCCGGCGCACTGCGCCGCCTGCACGGTCACCGCGAGCAGTTCGTGCGGCTGCTGCGCGCGTTCGCCACCCAACAGCGCGACGCCACCGCGCAGATCGAGGCGGCGCTGGTCGAGGCCGACATCGCGCAGGCGCGCCACACGCTGCACACCTTGAAGGGCATCGCCGCGACGCTCGGCCTGAACAGCGTCGCCAAGGCCGCGCGCGTGCTCGAAGGCCGTCTCGTGCTCGGCGCGGAGCTGAGCGCGCTCGCCGGATGCCTCGCCACGGTCACCGCGGCGATCGACGCCATGCCGTTGACCCAGGCAAATCCCGGTAAATCATTGTTGACATTCGACCCTGCTGCGATGTCTCAGCTTCTCACCGAGCTGCGCCGATATGTCAACGAGCAGGAGCTGATTCCCGACGCGCTCCTGGATGAACTGAAGTGCGCGGCTGCCGGCGACCCCTCGGGCGGAAGACTCGCCACGCTGCTTCAGCACATCTTCGACTTCGACAACGCCGGTGCGCTGGCCGACATCGACGCGATTCAGGGAGGCATTGCAGTCACGGAGAGTTGATGATGGCGTCGGCCAACGATCGAGCGAAGAAACCCCTGATCCTGATCGTCGACGACGTTCCCGCGAACCTGCATGTGCTCGCGACCGCGCTGCGCGACGACTACCGCATCAAGATCGCGCTCGACGGCGCCACCGCGCTCGAACTCGCGGGCCGCGAAGCCGACCACCCCGACCTGATCCTGCTCGACGTGATGATGCCGCTGATGAGCGGCCACGACGTGCTGCGGCGCCTGCGCGAGAAGCCCGAGACGCGCGAGATCCCGGTCGTCTTCGTCACCGCCGACACCTCCGAAGGCAGCGAGGTCAAGGGCCTGCAACTCGGCGCCTTC
>JAURVW010000437.1 GCA_030655275.1 Solirubrobacteraceae bacterium | reverse complement strand
CGAGATCGGCGACCGGCTCTACCTGATCGCCGACGGCCGCATCGAGCTGGTCGAGATTGGCTCCGACATCACGCCCGGCCAGATCTTCGGCGAGATCGCCTTCTTCTCGCCCGACCGGCGCCGCCGCTACACCGCGCGCTGCGCCGAAGACAGCACCGTGCTCTCGATCGACGAGAGCACGGTCAAGCAGCTCTACTACCAGAACCCGGCGTTCGGCTTCAAGATGATCGAGCTCGTGGCCGCGCGCTTCGCGGCCGATGTCGACCGGCTCAATCGCCAGGTCGCCGCGCAGAGCGAGGAACTCGCCGCGCTGCGCGGCGGGCCCGCTCAGCCGCCGGCGGCAGCGAGCGACGCAGTGACCGACTGAACCGCCTCCTTCAGCTTGCCGCGCGCCAGTTCCTGGCATTGCTCGCGGCTCAGGCCCGGCGCGGCGTCGAAGGCGGTCGCCGACTTGATCGGCGCATAGACGAGCTTGCTGCCCTGCACCGGCAGCAGCACCACCGGCAGCAGCATCGCGCGGGCGGTGACGACGCAGGTCTTGCCCTCGTTGAAGCCGCCGGTCACCTCGCTGACGAAGCGGAACTTCTTCGACGGATAGAGCTTCGTGACGCGCGCCGGCGTGTGCTCCTTCCAGATCTTCTCGGCGGTCGGCGCGTCGATCAGGAAGTTGGCCGACTGGTCGGAGCTCATCGGCTTCGGTGGCGCCGCGAACGCGCTCGCCGACAACATCAAGCTCAGGGCCGCCAGACTCGCAACGCCGTATTTCATGTATCGCCTCGTGCAGAAGAAGAAGGAAGGTGTGGGGAGGGTGCGGCGCCGGCCGGCGCCACGCCGGAGAGTGTAGGCACCATCGCCGCGCCGGCCATCCCATGGTTCAACGAAGCCGGCGCGAAGCGCAGCGCGACGCGCAGGCCGCCGAGCGGCGAATCGGCGAGCGTCACGACGGCGCCGTGCCGTTCGGCGATGCTGCGCACGATGGCGAGGCCCAGGCCCGTGCCGGCCTCGTCGCCGGCGGCGTGGCGGTAGAAGCGATCGAAGACGCGGCTGCGCTCTTCCGGCGGGATGCCGGGGCCGGCATCGTCGACCTGCAGCAACGGAACGCCCTTCTCCTCGGCCACCCGCAGCTCGACCCGCGACCCGCGCGGCGCGTAGCGCACCGCGTTGTCGGCGAGGTTGCGCACCAGCACCGCGAGCGAGCCGGCATCGCCGCGCACCGCGACCGGTGCCCCGGCGAAGAGTTC
>JAURVW010000417.1 GCA_030655275.1 Solirubrobacteraceae bacterium | reverse complement strand
CGACCGCCGAGCCCCACACGGTGAAGTCGAAGTTGGTGTCGTTGCTGGTCTGAACCGTGATCGGGAAGCGCGTGGCGGTGCACGGTTTCTTGCCGACGCCGGTGCTGCCGACCTTGCCCTGCCAGACGCCGCTGAACTGCGTGATGACGAGCGGCGACACCTGGCGCTTGCCATCGTCGGCAACGATCGTCGCCTGCCATTTGCCGTTGTAGTAGAGGTCGGCCTGCGCCTGCGCGACCGCCGCGTTCGTGCCGGCGAGGCAGGCGAGCAGGGCGAACAGCGGTGGGAGGCGCGACGTGAAGAACGGGATGAGGTGCGGGCTGCGCATCGTGGCTTCCTTGGAACTGATCTGACCAACATTCTGCGGTGGCGTCGGGCGCGCGACGAACGTCGTCGGGTCAACCCGAAGCGTTCTGGCAGAAAGAACAGCGTATCATCCGACGCATCAGCTCACAAGCCGCGCAAACCCTCGTCGATGGGCTGCGCCAAGACTCCGGAGACGGCACCGATGCCTCGAAAAGCAGCACAGCCTTCGCTGTCCGAACAACAGGCGGCACCCGGCGGGGTGGGCGCGGTCGATCGCGCGATCTCGCTGCTCGACGTCTTCACGCCCGACCGGCCGCTGCTCAGCCTCGCGGAGCTCGCCGAGGCGAGCCAGCAGTACAAGAGCACCGTGTTGCGCCTGCTCGCCTCGCTCGCGCATTCGCACGTCGTCAAGCGCCATGCCGACGGGCGCTTCAGCCTCGGCTCGACGATCCCGCGCCTGCATGCGGTCTATGCCGCCTCGTTCTCGATCGAGAGCGTGCTGGTGCCGGCGCTGCGTGAACTGGTCGAGGCCACGCGCGAGAGCGCGGCCTATCACATCCGGCAGGGCACGAAGCGGCTCTGCCTCTACGGTGTCGACTCGCCGCAGACGATCCGCGACCACACGCAGGTCGGCGCCCTGATGCCGCTCGGCAAGGGTGCGGTCGGCTCGATCTTTACTTTGTTCGGATCGCCGCCGCGCGGCGCGCGCGACGCACGCGATCCGATCGCGATCGCGCCGACCGACATGGTGCGGGAGGTCGCCGCGATCGCGGCACCGGTGTTCGATGCGGGCAGCGGCCTCGCCGGCGTGATCGCGCTGACGATGCCGGCGATGCGCCTGCAGCC
>JAURVW010000403.1 GCA_030655275.1 Solirubrobacteraceae bacterium | reverse complement strand
TCGCCTCGGGCCTCGCGCTCGAGGGCGTGCGACCGGTCGTCGCGATCTACTCCACGTTCCTGCAGCGCGCCTACGACCAGATCGTCCACGACGTCGCACTCCAGAAGCTGCCCGTCGTGCTCGCGATGGACCGCGCCGGCCTCGTCGGCGACGACGGCCCCACACACCACGGCGTCTTCGACATCGCCTACCTGCGCTCCCTGCCGAACATCGTCCTCGCCGCGCCGCGCGACGAGGCCGAGCTCGTGCATCTGCTGCGCACGGCAGTCACCTGGGACGGAGGTCCGTTCGGTCTCCGCTACCCGCGCGGTGCGGGCCCCGGCGTCCCGGTGCCCGAGCACGCCAGCGTGATCGAGGTCGGTCGCGGCGAGGTCCTTTCCGACGGCGACCGCGTCGCCCTCGTGGGCTACGGCTCCGGCGTGCAGCTCGCTCGCGAGGCCGCGGTCGTGCTCGAGGAGAAGACGGGGATCCGTCCGACGGTCGTCGATGCCCGCTTCTGCAAGCCGCTCGACGGCGCGCTCCTGGACGACCTCGCGGCTAACCACGAGCTGCTGGTCACGCTGGAGGAAGGCGTCCTCGCGGGCGGCTTCGGGAGCGCGGTCTGGGAGCACTTCGAGCAGGCAGGCGGCGCCGTGCCGCAGATCCTTCGTGTCGGCCTCCCCGACAAGTACGTCACGCACGGCAAGCCTGCGCTGCTGCACGCCGAGGTCGGGTTCACGCCGGAACGCGTCGCCCGTCGCATCGGCGAGCGCCTGGGCGTCGGCTCACCGGTCTCGTCCCGCTAGACCGAGCGGCGGCTGGGGAGCCGGCCGGTTCCCGGACGGCTCCATCGCGACGCCGCTCCAACGACCGACGGCTCGATCCCCGGGCTGGCCGGGGATCGAGCCGTCGGTCGTTCGTCTGGGCCGTGGTGCGGGCGCCGGTCGGCGCCCGCCTTGTCACGCCTTGACGTAGCGCGTGAGCAGCCGCAGCGCGGCGATGCTGATGGCGCCGACGGCAGCGACGTAGGCCGCGCCGGTTGCGAAGGTCGCCACGAAGACGATGGCCAGACCCGCCAGGGCAGCGGCAAAGGCGCCGTCCCAATTGGCGAGCTCCCGCGGGCGCACGATCTGCGGGCCGGCCGGGTCGAGCGCCAGCACGGAGAGCGCGCGGGTGCTGATCGCGACGGCGACCGCGATGAGCGCGACGCTGGCGACGAACGGCATCGCGACGACCACGGCAGCAATGCCGATCACGAGGGCGACGACGAAGACCGCCGTCGACTGGGCTTCGAGCCCGAGGGCGCCGCGATGGCGAGAGGGATGCGCGGACGACGTCCGAGCGGTTGAGGGAGACGGTTGCGTGAGCTGAGAGGACACGCCACCCACGTAAGCGCACGTTCGCTGCTCCTTCCGGTGATGCTGCGCACAGGCAGGGGCTTTGTCCCCCTACGGGCGGTGACACGCCGCACAGCGGCGCACGATCGCGGCCAAGCCGTCGTGCGCTCGAGCACATGACCGGAAAATGGCCGTGCGCGGCGTCACGGTAGGGTGCGACCCGATGGCGCGCACCCGCATCGATGCCCTCCTCGTGGAGCGCGGGCTGTTCGAGTCGCGTGCCCGCGCCTCGGCGGCCGTGATGGCCGGCCAGGTGCTGATGGGGATCGGCCGCGAGCCCGCGTCGAAGCCGGGTCAGCTCGTCGATGACGAGGTCGAGCTCGCGCTGCGTGGCGGCAAGGAGTACGTCTCGCGTGGCGGCCACAAGCTCGCCTCCGTGCTCGACACGCTCGGCGTCACCGTCGAAGGCCGGCGCTGGCTCGACGTCGGCATCTCCACCGGAGGCTTCACCGACTGCCTGCTGCAGCGAGGCGCCGCCCACGTGGTCGGCATCGACGTCGCCTACGGCCAGGTCGCCTGGAAGGTGAGCCAGGACCCGCGGGTGACCGTGGTCGAGCGCACGAACGCGCGTGAGCTGCAGCCGACGCAGGTCGGTGAGCCGGCCGAGGCCGTCGTCGCCGACGTGTCGTTCATCTCGCTCACGAAGGTGCTGCCCGCCGTCGCCCGCTGCGTCGCCCCCGAGTTCGACGCGCTCCTGATGGTCAAGCCGCAGTTCGAGGTCGGCCGAGACCGCGTCGGCAAGCAGGGGGTCGTTCGCGACCCCGAGGCACGCAAGGACGCCGTTCGCTCGGTCGTCGCAGCCGCAGCCGAGGTGGGCTGGGCCGTCGTCGGCATCGCGCCCGCCGGACTTCCTGGGCCCAAGGGCAACGTCGAGACGTTCGTGCATTTCGTCGAAGCGGGCCGTGCCGGCGCGTCGCCCGAGCTCACGCCCGAGCTCGAGGAGGCGATCGCGTGAACCCGATGCGCCCGCCGTTGCATGAGGGACCGCGCCCTACGCCGCCGCGACCAGGGAGACTGGAGCGATGACGGTCCTCCAGAACCGCGTCCTCGTGATGACCCACGACGCGGTCCACGGGGTCGAGGCCCCGGTCCGGTCGCTCCTGTCGGCCTGCCTGGAGCGCTCGATCGAGCTGTGCGTCGACGCGAGCGAAGACGGTCGCGAGCGGCTCGTCGCCCTCGGCCTCACCGAGATCGACGATCCCGCCACCGACCCGCGCGTGAGCCTCTGCATCACACTCGGCGGCGACGGCACCATCCTGCGCGCGCTGCGCACCTTCAACGGCACGCAGATCCCGGTCTACGCCGTGAACTTCGGGCAGGTCGGGTTCTTGGCGACGGTCGAGCCGGTCGACCTCCCGGCGATCTTCGCGGGCGCGCTCGACGGCGATTTCGACCGCCTCGCGGTGCCGGCGGTGACCGTTCGCATCGAGGGCAGCGACGTCGAGCACTTCGGGATCAACGACGTCTCCGTGGGGCGCCGCCCGGGCGCCCGCGTCGCGGAGATCGGCTATGGCGTCGGCAATGCCGTGATCGGGGCCGTGCGCTGCGACGGGCTCGTCGCCTGCACCCCCGCGGGTTCGACGGGCTACAACCTCGCCAACGGCGGACCGATCCTGGCGTGGGGTGTGGAGGGCTACGGCGTCTCCTTCATCGCGCCGCACTCGCTCACCGCCCGCTCGATCGTGGTGTCGCCGACCGACGCCCTCGTGGTCGAGAACCGCGGCAAGGACGCGCTCGAGCTCTCGATCGACGGCCGCATCGCCGAGGGCGTGTTCGTGGAGCCCGGTCGCCGCGCCGTGCTCGGCTACCGAGCCGGGGCGTCGATCCTCGCGCAGCTGCCGGATTCGTCCTTCTACGGACGTCTCCGCGAGAAGTTCGGCCACCTGCGCGGCTGAGCCCCAGGAGCGGCCCGACGGGCCTGCTTGTCGCCCGTTCGGGGGCGTTTCCGTCGCCGAGTGCAATCGTTTGCACTCCGTAAAAAGTCCCTCTGAGCAGGCGATTTGGACAGCGGGCCAACGGCTCGTTGCAATCGTTGGCCCGGTAGCCAAGGGCGTGGGGGAGGACGAGGTCCAGGATGCCCGGCAATCCAGACCTCTGGTTCACCGACCCTCCTGGCACACCCCATGGCATCACCCATCCACACGGCGCTCCGTCCCTGCGCCGACCCCACATCGCCGCCCCGCCCGGGCCCGGCGCAACGCACGACCGTCTCCGGGGGTGCGCGATGACCCAGGTCGAGACGCAGCTCCCGCCCGGCGACGTCGTCGAGGCTGCGGGCTACCCGCCGGGCCAGGGCTGGGTGAAGAAGGGCTACGACCCCCGCCTGGCCAACGAGGACCTCGCGCCGCTCGAGGACCAGAGCTGGGGCACGTACAACATCTTCGCCTTCTGGATGTCGGACGTGCACTCCGTCGGCGGGTACGTCACCGCCGGCTCGCTCTTCGCGCTCGGCCTCACGAGCCTGCAGGTGTTCGCGAGCCTGATCATCGGCATCGTGATCGTGCAGTTCTTCTGCAACCTGGTCGCCAAACCGAGCCAGGTGGCCGGCGTGCCATACCCGGTGATCTCGCGCGCCTCTTTCGGCGTGCTCGGGGCCAACATCCCGGCCATCATCCGCGGCCTCATCGCCGTTGCCTGGTACGGCGTGCAGACGTTCCTGGCGGCGACTTCCTTGAACATCGTCTTCATGAAGCTGTTCCCAGGGCTGATCCCGTACGCCGACGTGAACCAGCACGGGTTCCTCGGGCTCTCGCTCCTGGGCTACCTGAGCTTCGCGATCCTCTGGGTCGTGCAGGCCGCGGTGTTCTGGCGCGGCATGGAGTCGATCCGCAAGTTCATCGACTTCTGTGGCCCGGCCGTCTACGTCGTGATGATCGTGCTCTGTGGCTACATGCTCGTCCGGGCCGACTTCGACGTCAGCCTCACGCTGTCGGACGTGGAGCTGTCGGGCTGGGAGCAGGTCGGCGCGATGCTCGGGGCGATCGCCCTCGTCGTCTCGTACTTCTCGGGCCCGATGCTGAACTTCGGCGACTTCGCCCGGTACGGCAAGTCGTTCGAGAACGTCAAGAAGGGCAACTTCTGGGGTCTCCCCGTGAACTTCGTCCTCTTCTCGCTGCTGGTGGTCCTGACGGCTTCGGCCACGGTGCCGGTCTTCGGTGAGCTCATCACCGACCCGGTCCACACCGTCGAGAAGATCGACACCTACACCGCGGTGCTCC
>JAURVW010000397.1 GCA_030655275.1 Solirubrobacteraceae bacterium | reverse complement strand
CTGATCCTGCTGGGGGGACGCCTGCTCGGTGGCGGGGCGCTCGACCGGCGCGCCCTCGTGCTCCTGGGACTCGTCGGCACGCTGTGGGGCGCGGCCTACGCGGTCACCACGCCTCCGTTCGAGTCGCCGGACGAGATCACCCACCTGCGGTACGCGCAGCTCATCGTCGACCAGCACGCGTTGCCGCAGACCACCCTCGGCGCCCCGAGCGCCCCGCCGGACTGGGGCGTCGCGGCGGCCGACACCCGGGCCGTCGTGCTCCCCTTCGCACCGTGGCTGCGCCCGCCGTGGAGCGCGGCCGAGGATCGGTCGATGGACCGGCGCATCGCCGGGCAGCCTCGTGTTCGGCTCACCGACTCCTTCGACACCGCCTCCAGTCAGCCGCCGGCCTACTACGGGGTCGTCGCGGCCGCGCAGGCGATCACCCGCGGGTCGATCCTGGATCGGCTGCTCATCGGCCGCCTGGTCTCGGCGCTGCTGTTCGGGTTCGCGATCACGGGCATCGCCGCGTTCGTGCGAGCGGCGGTGCCCAGCGCGGGCGGCGCCGGGGTCGTCGGCGTGGCGATGGTCGCGTGCCTGCCGCTCACCGGCTTCTTCGCCGGGAGCCTGAATCCCGATGCCCTGATGACGGCGACGGCCGCCTGGGCCTTTGCGCTCACCGCGACCGTCCTGCGACGCGGGCTCAGCTGGCGTCGCGCCATCGCGCTCGGCGGAGTCGTCGGCCTCGGCGTGCTCTCGAAGATCACCTTCACCGCGCTGCTGCCGATGTTCGTCGTGGCGGCCCTCGTGGTGCTGGTGCGCAGCTTCCGCGAACGTCGCCGGACGCCCGTCGACGCCGACGTGGATCCTGGCCCGGGCGTCGGGCGCACGGCGCTCATGCTCGCCGCATCGGCGGCCGTCGCCGTCGCGATCGCCGCGCCGTACGTTCTCTGGGCCGTCCTGAGTGGACGCGGGCTCGTGTTCGGCCCGCCGGGTGGCGTCGCCCCGGCCCTGGGGATCCGGCAGACGATCACCTACACCGTCGGCCTGTTCCTCGGGGAGGTCGGCCCGATCCAGGAGCGCCTCGCGCGTAGCGGCCCGATCGACATCCTCGGCGACGGCCTCGTCGGTCGACTCGGCTGGCTCGACTACGGCTTCCCGCGCGAACCGATGCTTCGCATCCTGAACGCCTGGGAGCTGCTCGCGGCCGCCGCGCTCTTCGGGATCGCGCGGTCGGCGCGGGCTCGGCGCGCCATCCCGGTCGACGCGCTCGTCTACGCGGTCGGCGTCGCCGGACTGATGCTCGTGATCGGCCGGGCCGGCCTCTCGTGGACGCTCCTCGGCCTCGGCGAGTTCGAGCAGGCCCGCTACCTCTTCCCGGTCGCCGCGGTCGGCGCCGGCGGCGTCGCGCTCGCGCTGCGACAGGTGCCCGCCGGGCGCCCACGCACCTGGATTGCCTCAGGCGTCCTGGTCGCCGTCTGCGTCCATGGCGTCATGGGCTACCTGCTCACGATCGGCCGCTACTTCGCGTAACGGCGCGAGGTCGGGGGAGATCGTTCGTCGTATGCCAGCCGACCGTCCGCAGGCGAACGCGGACGACGGTGCCTCACCCCACGAGGCGCCGACCGAGACTCGGTCGGCGCGGAGGGCGCTCTAGCTGATGGGCGGTTCGCCCTTGAGGAGGGCGAGGTCGGCGCGGACCATGAGGCGGATGAGGTCCTCGAAGCTGGTGGTGGGCTCCCAGCCAAGCTTGTCCTTAGCCTTGTCGTAGGAGCCGATGAGGAGGTCGACCTCGGCGGGGCGCACGAATGCGGGATCAATCCGCACGTACTTCTCCCAGTCCATGCCGATCTCGTCGAACGCGACCTCCACGCACTTCTGCACCGACTGCGTCTGGCCGGTCGCCAACACGTAGTCGTCGGGCGTGTCCTGCTGCAGCATCCGCCACATGCCCTCCACGTAGTCCTTCGCGTACCCCCAGTCACGCTCGGAATCGAGGTTGCCCAGGGCGAGCTCGTCGAGCAGACCGAGCTTGATGTTCGCGGCATGCCACGTGATCTTGCGCGTCACGAACTCAAGGCCACGGCGCGGTGATTCGTGGTTGAAGAGGATGCCCGAAGAGGCGTGCAGGTCGTAGGACTCGCGGTAGTTGAGCGTGATGTAGTGGCCATACGCCTTCGCCACGCCATACGGCGAACGCGGATGAAACGGCGTGTCCTCCGTCTGGGGAACCTCACGCACCTTGCCGAACATCTCCGACGAAGACGCCTGGTAGAACCGCGCCTCCGGAGCCGCCTCGCGCATCGCTTCGAGCACGCGCGTCACACCGATACCCGTGAACTCCGCCGTCAGCACCGGCTGCACCCAGCTGGTACCCACGAAGCTCATCGCCGCGAGGTTGTAGATCTCGTCCGGCTTGCTCGAACGGATCGCATCCACGAGCGAGCGGTGATCGAGGAGATCGGCCTGATGCAGCGTGATCTTGCCCTTGAGGTGATCGATGCGCTCGAACTTCTCCGTCGACGCACGACGGACCATGCCGTGAACCTCATACCCCTTCTCGAGGAGCAACTCGGCCAGGTAGGACCCGTCCTGGCCCGTGATTCCGGTGATGAAAGCGCGCTTCGACATCAGGCGGAACCCTACGGGACCGATGCGCCGCGGGGCCCCGCGCCCGGTAACGTCTGCGGGGATGCCCGCTTTGCCCGCCGCCCTCGCACGGGCCACCGATCCGCACCAGTTCGACCTGCGCCCGACCGGCTCGGGCGCCATCCTCGACATCGGCTGCGGCAGCGCGAAGACGCCTGGGGCCGTCGGCCTCGACATCTCCGCCGACACCGACGCCGACATCGTCCACAACCTGGACGAGTTCCCCTATCCGATCGCCGACAACTCCTTCGATCAGATCCTGCTCCAGGACGTGATCGAGCACGTTGCCGAGCCGATCCGCGTGTTCGAGGAGCTCCACCGCATCGCGCGGCCCGGCGCCCGCATCCAGCTGCGCACCCCGCACTACTCGTCGGTCCTGGCCTACGGCGACCCCACCCACAAGCACTACTTCGGCCAGCTCGCGATCCGGTCGCTCGCCGAGCCGCGGTTCGCCCACTACACGGCGGTCCGCTTCAAGACGGTCCACGTGACGCTCGACCTCTGGCTCCCGTTCCGCCTGCTCGGCATCGCCAAGCTCGCGAACCGCTTCCAGACGGCCTACGAGACGTATTTCGCCTTTCGCTTCCCGACGATGAACATCCGGGCGGAATTCGAAGTCGTCAAGTAGGCCTGCGTTGCACATCGCGTTCAACGGCCTGTTCCTCCTGCCGCCGATGGGCGGCCTCGAGACCTATCTCCGCGAGCTCTCGCGGGCGCTGCTGCAGCGGCTGGACGCCCCACGTCTCACGCTGCTGCTCACCCCGCAAGGCCACGAGAAGCTCTCCGGGGAGGACTGGGCGAGCGAGGCGACCCTCGTTCCCTATCCGCGCCTGGGCCGCAACGGCCTGCGGGCCTTCAGCGAGCTGGGCCTGTTCGGTCCCGTGGCCGACCTGCGCCGCGCCGACGTGATCCACTCGATCGCGCTCACCGGCCCGCTCTACAGCCGCGCAGCGCGCGTGCTCACCGTCGCCGACGTCACCTGGATCACGCACCCGGGCACGAACGAGTCGAGCGCCACCCACAAGCTGTGGCGGGCCGTGGTGCCGAAGGTCGCCGCCCGCTCGGACGAGGTCATCACGATCTCCCAGGCCGCCGCCCGCGACGTGACCACCCACCTCGGCGTCCCGGCCGACCGTCTCACCACGACCCTCCTCGCCGGCACCCCCCTTGCCCGCGCGACCCCCACGCCGCCGGCGCAGCTCCGCGAGCGCCTCGGTCTGGGCGACGGCCCGATCGTGCTCAACGTGGGCCAGAAGGGCGACCACCGCAACCTGGACCGCCTCGTGCGGTCGATGGTCGCCGTGCGCGAGGCCGTCCCCGGCGCCCAGCTGATCATGCCGGGGCCGCCGTCGGCCGAGCACGAGGCCACGCTGCGCCGGCTCGCCGACCAGGCCGGGATCTCGGCCGCCGTGCACCTGCCGGGCTTTCTCCCGCTCGAAGACATCGAGGGGCTCTACGCCGAGGCGCGCGCGTTCGTGCTGCCGTCGCTCGTGGAGGGCTTCGGACTGCCGGTGCTCGAGGCGATGCAGCGCGGCACGCCGGTCGCCTGCACCCGCGACACCGCGCCCTCCGAGATCGCGGGCGACGCCGCCCTCACCTTCGATCCGCTCAGCGAATCCGAGATCGCCGCGTCGATCGTCCGGCTCCTGCAGGACGACGCGCTGCGCGGCAAGCTCACCGAGCGCGGGCTCGCGCGCGCCGCCACCTTCACCTGGGCGCGGTGCGCCGAGGAGACCATGGCCGTCTACGAACGGGCACTCACGCGATGACGAGCCCCGACGCCGACCCGACCCTCACCGCGCAGGTCCCGGGCGCTGCGCCCGTCGCGCCGCCGCCGGGCGACGTGCTCGACTCGGCGGAGGCCGGCCGTCGCGTGATGGTCGGCGGGATGATGCGGATCGGCGGCTACGGCCTCGGCCTGATCGCCTCCGTCATCGCCGCCGCCGTCGTCTTCCGGTACTTCGGCAAGGACGACTACGGCCGCTTCAGCACGGTGCTGGCGCTCGTGACGGGCCTGCAGATCGTGACCGACCTCGGCATCACGTCGCTCGGCGTGCGCGAGTACGCGCAGCGCACCGGCGAGGACCGCGAACGCTTCATGCGCGTGCTGCTCGGCATGCGGCTCGTGACGACTGTGCTGCTGCTCATCTCCACGACGGCGGCGGCGCTGGTCTTCGGGTACGACGAGACGATGATCGCCGGTGCCGCCCTGCTCGGCTTCGCGGCGAGCATCGGCGCCGTCAGCAGCACCGTAGGCATCCCGCTGGCCGCGGAGATCCGGATGGGCGTGATCACCGGGATCGACGTCGCGCGGCAGGTCGCGACGGGCGTCGCCTACGTGGCCCTCGCGGCCGGTGGCGCGAGCATGCTCGTGTTCTTCGGGGTGTCCGTCCCGATCTACCTGGCCGTCCTCGCGACGACCTTCTTCTTCGTGCGCGGGACCGTGCCGCTGCGGCCGATCATCGACCCGCGCGCGTGGGGCGAGCTGATCGCGCCGACGATCACGTTCGCGCTCGCCTCGGCCGCAGGCAGCCTCTACGTGTACGGCGCGATGGTGCTCACGGAGCTCGTGACCGACCGGGTAGAGACGAGCCTCTTCGGCGCCGCCTTCCGCGTCTACATCATCATCTCGGCCTTCCCGGTCCTGCTCGTGACGACTGCCTTCCCGGTGCTCGCGCGCGCCGCCCGCGACGATCGCCAGCGCCTCACCTATGCCGCGCAGCGCCTCGTCGAGGGCACCGCGATCCTTGGCGGCGCCACCGTGATCGCCCTCGTGATCGGGGCCGAGCCGATCATCCTCACGCTCGCCGGCGACAAGTTCGGGGACGCGATCGTGTCGATGCGGATCCAGGGCGTCGCGCTCGCGATCACCTTCGTCATCGCCACGTTCGGCTTCACGCTCATGGCCCTGCACCGCCACCGGGCGATCATCGTGTGCAACGCCCTCGCCCTCACCGTGAGCGCGACGACGGTCCTCACGCTCGGCTCCGCCCACGGCGCCGACGGGGCCTCCGTCGGCGTGCTCCTCGGCGAGACGACCCTCCTCACCGCCTACCTCGTCGCCCTGCGGCTGGGCCCGGAGCCCATGCGGTTCAGCCTCGACCGCCTCGTGCGCATCGTGCTCCCGCTGACGCTCGGCCTGGCCTGCTGGTTCC
>JAURVW010000390.1 GCA_030655275.1 Solirubrobacteraceae bacterium | reverse complement strand
CGTCGCGCCCGACGGACGGCTTCTCGGCGATGATCAGGGTGCGGCTCACAGCGGGGGCAGCGTAGCGCGGGTTTGGCCGGGGAGCGCGCAGCCTCGTCCCAGACGGGCGCGGAGACGCCCCAGATGCCTGCCCGGAGGCGGGCCGCGGACGCCTGGCGCGCTTCCGCGGCGCGGCGCGGCATGATACGGGCGCAGTGTCAAGCCGTTCCGCGCCGATGCGCCCCCACCTGAGCCATCTCCCGAGCAGCGCCGCGGCGCGTCGCCGTCGCCGGCGTCGCTTGCTCCTTCCGCTGCTCGTCGGGCTCGTCGGCGTCGCGCTCGCGGCGGCCGCGGTCTTCGTACTCAGGGGCGACGACGACACCGACATCGGCACCCGCTACGCCGTCGCCTTCGCCAAGGGCGACTACTCCGCGATGTACGCCCTGATCTCCGCCTCCGATCGACGCTCCCTCGCGCTCGAGCGGTTCACCGATCTCCAGCAGACCGCCCGCGACACCGCGACGGTCACGAAGATCACCACCGGCCTCGTCACCTCCTCCGACGACGACCGCGTCCGCGTGCCGGTCACGGTGAAGACGGAGCTGTTCGGCACCCTCACCGGCGACCTCTTCCTGCCCGTCGTCAAGGACGAGGAGAAGCGGGCGGTCGACTGGTCGCAGGCGCTCTCCTTCCCGGGGCTGCGAGCCGGCGAGAAGCTCCGTCGCACGACCACCCTCCCGCCGCGCGCGAGCATCCTCGCGAGCGACAACACCACGATGGTCCGGGGCGACGGCGGGGCACGCGTCCCGAGCACCGACACCGCCCTCGCGTCGATCGTGGGCCAGGTCGGGCCGATCCCCGCCGACCAGAAGGCCGACTACGCCGCCAAGGGCGTGCCGGCGGACGCCACCGTCGGCCTGACGGGCCTCGAGCGTGTCTTCGAGGATCGGGTCCGCGGCAAGGCCGGGGGCACCCTGTTCGCCGGCGACCGCCAACTCGCCGCGACCGAGCCGGACCGCGCGTCCTCCATCCGCACCACGATCAACCCGACGGTGCAGCGTGCGGCCGTCACCGCCCTCGGCAACAGCTTTGGCGGCATCACCGCCGTGCGGCCCAGCACGGGAGCGATCGTCGCGCTCGCCGGCGTCGCGTTCTCGGGCCTCCAGCCCCCCGGCTCCACCTTCAAGATCGTCACGACCGCAGCGGCCCTGCGCTACGGCAACGCCAAGCCGTCGACCGTCTACCCCGTGCAGACGGAGGCGACCATCTCCGGCGTCGCGATCCAGAACGCCGACAAGGAATCCTGTGGCGGCACGCTCACCGAGAGCTTCGTGCACTCGTGCAACTCGGTGTACGCCCCGCTCGGCGCCAAGGTCGGCGGCAAGCACCTCGTCGAGACCGCCGAGGCGTTCGGCTTCAACGACGAGCTCGGCATACCGGGCGCCGCGACGAGCACCATCCCCGCCGCCGACGAGATCGGCGACGACCTCGCCGTCGGCTCCAGCGCGATCGGCCAGGGCCGCGTGCAGGCCTCGTCGCTGCAGATGGCCCTCGTCGCCGCCACGATCGCCGAACGCGGCGAGCGCCCCGAACTCACCCTCGAGGCCGGCCGCAGCCCCAAGCTCGAGCGCGTCATCCCACGCACCGTCGCCAGCCAGGTCACCACGATGATGGCCGCCGTCGTCGCCCGCGGCACCGGCGGCGCCGCCGGCATCGACGGCGTCAAGGTCGCCGGCAAGACCGGCACCGCCGAGCTCCGCAGCACCCAGGGCGAATGCGACGAGGAGAACCCGCCGGAGGGCGGCTGCCCCGCCGAGGACGACCAGACCGACACCACTGCCTGGTTCGCAGGGTTCGCCCCCGCGAGCTCGCCGAAGATCGCCGTCGCCGTGTACCTCGTCGGCCAGGGCAAAGGTGGCGACACCGCGGCGCCGGTCTTCAAGTCGGTGGCGACGGCTGCGCTGAAGTAGGTCGGTTCGCTGGTCGGGGGCCGCGGGGCCGTGGTGGTCCCCCCTCTGGTCGCCGGCACCCCGGATGGCGACACCACAGCACCGTCTTCAAGCCGGGCGACGGTTGCGCTGAAGTAGGGCTCGCTGGTCAGGGGCCGCGGGGACGTGGTGGTCCCCCTCTGGTCGCTGGCACCGCGGTTGCTGTGGCCTTCGGTGTTACGCGGGCTGGCACACGACCCGGACTTCCGCGGGGGACCCCCACGTCCCCGCAGCCGTCGACGCGTTCGTCCTACTTCAGCTTCGGCGTCGCCTCCGCTGGAACCCGGATGCGTGCGGAACAAGGTCGCGTGTCTTCTGGGTGCGTGAGCGCGGCTTGAAGGGGTTGAGGTGATGGGGTTGGCGGGGTAGGGTCGGTTGGCGCTGTTGCCTCGGCGTTTCCCACGCTGTTCGGCCCACGCCCGGTGCAGTGACGATGGGCAAGTGGTCGCTGGCCTCGGTATCGAAGATCGTCTCCTGGGCGGTCGTGTGGGGACGGCCAGCTGGAGGAACGATGTCTCAGTCCAATGCCCGTCGGCGTGCGGCGCTCGCGTATCAGGCCGAACACGACGTGAGTTATCGCGTTGCACTCGAGGCGGTCTCGAACACTGCGGGTGCGCTCTACGACCGGATCGGGCACGGCTACGCGGTGCAGCGGCGGGCGGACCCCCGGATCGCGGCACGCATCGAGGCAGCGCTCGGCGACGCCGAGACCGTCCTGAACGTCGGCGCCGGCACGGGCTCCTACGAGCCGGTGGGGCGTCAGGTGCTGGCGGTGGAGCCCTCGGCCGTTATGCGCGCCCAGCGCCCGGCGGATGCGGCCCCGTGCCTCGCAGCGAGGGCCGACGATCTGCCGTTCGAGGATGACCAGTTCGACGTGGCCATGGCCATCCTCAGCGATCATCACTGGGCGGACCCGATCGCCGGGCTGAGGGAGTTGCGGCGCGTCGCTCGTCGCGTGGTCGTCCTGCAATGGGACACGCTGCTCGACCCGTCGCCGTTCTGGCTCGTGCGCGACTACCTGCCGGAGTTCGCCGCCCTGGCCGCCGGACGCCCGTCGCTGCAGGCCCGCGCCGACGCGATCGGGGCGACCATGACGCCGGTCCCGATCCCCCACGACTGCACCGACGCGTTCTTCCCGGCCCACTGGCGCCGCCCCCACGCCTACCTCGACGAGTCGGTCCGGCGCAGCACCTCCGTCTGGACCCGGCTCGGCCCCCGCATCGGGGCCCGAGCCGTCGAGGCCCTCACCACCGACCTCGCCTCCGGAACCTGGCACCACCACAACGACCACCTCCTCTCCCTCGAAGAACTCGACACGGGAGCCCGACTCCTGGTCACCCCCTGAAACCCATGCGGGGCCCTTCGATCAG
>JAURVW010000389.1 GCA_030655275.1 Solirubrobacteraceae bacterium | reverse complement strand
CCGCGGACGAGGTCGAACTCGAAGCGCTGGGCGGTCATCGCCGCCAGGAGCACGCCTTCCATCAGGGAGAAGCCGTTGCCGACGCAGATCCGGCGACCCGCCCCGAACGGCATGTAGGCCTGCTTGTGGCGACCTGCGGTGTTGCCGGGCATGAAGCGCTCGGGGTCGAAGCCCTCCGGGTTCGGCCAGTGCTCGGGGTCGCGGTGCAGCAGGTACGGCACCAGGACCATCACCGTGTTCCGCGGCACGCGGACGCCGTCGATCTCGTCCTCCACCTTGCAGACGCGCGTGAAGGCCGGGACCGGCGGGTAGAGACGCATCGCCTCCTGGAAGACCGCGTTCGTCCATGGCAGCGAACCGAGGTCGTCGAAGGTGGGCCGGCGCCCGCCGAGCACCTCGTCGACCTCGGCCTGCATCCGCTTGCGCGCCTCCGGGTATTGAGAGAGCAGCAGCCACATCCAAGTCATGGCGTTGGCCGTGGTCTCGTGCCCAGCACCGAGGAAGGTCATCACCTCGTCGCGCACCTGGGTGCGAGGCATGTCGCCGCCCTGCTCGTCGCGGGCGGCCAACAGCAGCGAGAGGAGATCGTCGCCGCCCTCGCCCTTGGCGTTCTTGCCGTCGATCAGCCCGTCGACGATCGCGTCGAGCGCGGCGGTGGCACGCATCGCCTTGCTCCAGTGCCGGAACCGCAGCCGCAGCAGATCGCTGAACTCGACGCCGAAGAGGCGCGTGAGCACGCGGTAGAGCCCGACGACGCGGATGTTCGCGCCGGCGGCGTGGAGCACGTCGTTCATCGCGTCGCCGACGATCTCGGTCTTGCGGCCGTCGATGCTCGCGCCGAAGAGCGCGCGCCCGACCACGTCGAGCGTGAGGCCCATCATGGCCTGGCCGAGTTCGAGCACCTCACCGTCGGCGTGGGTCTCGTCGAGGTGATCGAGCCAGGCCGAGGCCGCGTCGGTCATGTGCGTGCCCATCGGCGCGAGATGGCGCTTGGCGAAGAGCGGCTGCACGAGGGCGCGTTGACGCTGCCACAGCGCCTGATCGAAGTTGGTGAGCAGGCCCTGCCCGAGCAGCACGGCGAGGATCTTGTAGTCGTCGCCCTTCACGTAGGCGTCCTGGTTGGTGACCATCACCTGACGCATGTGGTGCGCGTTTCGGATGATCATCACGTCGCCGCCGCCCGCGGTGATGTGGACGATGTCGCTGCCACCCTCGATCTGCGCCAGCGGCCCGACCTGGTCGGGCTGCTGGAGACTCATCAGGAACCGCGTGAGCTTGCGGCCTTTGAGGCGGTAGACCGGGAGCCGGCCGGTGCCTGGGGCGGTCGGGACGGTGGTGGTGTCGAGCGTAGCCATGCCTGGAGCCGATCTGAATGCAGGAGCCGTCAGATCGTAGCGCGATCGCGCGCCATCTGGGGCAGCTGCCCTCAGATCGCTCGGTCAGCCGCCGCCGACACTCGTGAGTTCACTCACCAGCTCGTGCACGAGCTCTGCCGCCGGCAGCTCCCGGGCCTCCTGGTGGCGCTCTCCGGCCCAGAGGCTCATGAGGTCGCTGTCGCCCACGCTCAGGCCGTGGGTACGCACGGGCGCGGTGAGCGTGAGCACCTCCGGGTACGCACTGGGTGCCGAGTCCCCCACCTGCTCCATCCAGCGATTCACGATCCCGCGCGCCCGCCGGCCGGTGAAGGCGCGGGTGATGGCCGTCGGCCGGTCCTCGGCGATGAGCCGACGCAGCGGCCGGTTGGTCCCGGCTTCCGGCGTGAGCATGAAGGCCGTGCCGAGCTGGGCCGCGGTCGCGCCGGCGCCAAGCGCCTGCGCCACGTGCTCGCCGGTCATCAGTCCGCCGGCGGCGATCAACGGGTAACCGCCGTCGAGCTCCTCGTCGCCCTCGTGGCCCTGGGCGCCGGCGCCGTCGAGGGCCCGACGGATCGCGGCGACGAGTTCGAGGGTCGGCACCTGTTCACGGTCGTCGTCGGTCCAGGCTCCTCGGTGCCCACCGGCCTCGCTGCCCTGCGCGATCACGGCATCGGCGCCCGCCGCGACCGCGAGCTGGGCCTCGTCGACCTGCGTGACCGTCACCCACACCTCGGCGCCGGCGTCGTGCAGCTCACCGATCTCCTGGGGTGACGGGCAGCCGAAGGTGAACGAGACGACCGCCGGCGCGTCGTCGGTGAGGATCGCCAGCTTGGCGGCGTAGTGGTCATCGTGGAACCGGGCCCTTCCGAGAGACGGGGATCCTTCGCCCACCAGACCGCTCAGGACGCTTGCATACTCGGCGACGGCGAGCTCGTCGCCCGGCGCCGCGGACGGACTGAACACGTTCACGCCGAACGGCCGGTCCGTGAGTTCCCGGAGCGCCGCCAGCTGGACCCGCAGCTTGTCCGGAGAGAGCATGCCGGCGGAGATGAAGCCCAGGCCCCCGGCCTCGCTGACCGCTGCGGCGAGTGCGGGTGTCGACACACCACCCGCCATGGGAGCCTGGATGATCGGGTGCGAGAGCTGGTCGAGCATGCGGTCGACGCTACCCGTGCCTGGGCGCCAGGCCCCGGGCACGCGTCGGCGTCCGCCGGTCGACTCAGGCCAGCTGGCCCTGCGGCGCTTCGGCGGGCGCCGTCTCGTGCGCCAGGCGCCGGGAGATCACCTTCGAGACGCCGTCGCCGGCCATCGACACGCCGTAGAGCACGTCGGCGGCCTCCATGGTCCGCTTCTGGTGGGTGACGACGATGAACTGTGCGCGGTCGCGGTACGCCCGCAGGAGCTCCAGGAACCGGCCGATGTTGAGGTCGTCGAGGGCGGCCTCGACCTCGTCGAGCACGTAGAACGGGCACGGGCTCGCGAGGAACACGGAGAACATGAACGCGAGCGCGGTCATCGACTTCTCGCCACCGGAGAGCAGCGAGAGCCGCTTCATCGACTTGCCACCGGGCGTGATCTCGATCTCGACGCCAGCGGTGTCGGCGGCATTCCTGCCCTCGTCCTGCGGCGTGGTCTCGTCGCCGTCGGCACCGCCTTCGGAGTCGGAGTCGCCGGAGGCCACGGCCTCGTCGGCCTCGTCGACGAGACGCAGCCGGCCGGAGCCGCCGGGAAACAGCTGCGCGGAGAGTTCGCGGAAGTTCGCCTCGGCCGCGCGGTAGGTCTGCTCGAAGGTGTCCTTGATCTGCTGATCGGTCTCCTTGATCAGCGTGCCGAGCTCGCGGAGTGCGGCCTCCAGGTCGGTGCGCTGGGTCTCGAGCTCCTCGACCTCAGCGCGGGCCTCCTCGTACTCCTGCTCGGCGAGCGGGGTGATCGGGCCGATGTTCTCGGCGCGCCGCCTGAGTCGCTCGGCCTGCCCGGCGCGCTCGGCGCGGCGCTCGGCGCCGAGCGGCGCCTCGCGAGCCTCCACCGCGAGCCCGAGCTGCTCGGCGACCGCCGCCAGCTGCGCGGAGGACTCCGTGCGCTGGTCGAGCGCACGCTGCTTGCGGATCTCCACGCCGGTGAGCTCGTCGCCGCGCTTGCGCAGCTCGCCCTGCAGGTCGGCCTCCTGCGCGGAGCATTCACGGAGGATCTGGGCGACGCCCTCCCCGGCGATGCGGTCGGCATCGAGGTCGGCATCGGCCGCCACCGCGAGGGCGCGGACGGCGGCGGCGTAACGCCGCAGGAGATCGGTGAGCCCTTCGGCGCGAGGGAGCAGGTCGCGGTCGGCACCGACCTTGCCGTCGAGCAGCGTGATGCGGCCGGCGCGGCGCTCGCGCTCCTTCTCCGCGCGCTCCAAACCGCGCTTCTCGGCCTCGAGCTCGCCCGTGAGCTGCGCGCGGATCACGGCGGCCTCACCGCTCTCAGGCATGCGGCGGCGCTCCTCGATCGCCCAGTCGCTGCGGCGCAGCTCCTCCTCCGCGGCGATGCGGGCGCGGTCGTGCTCGCGAGTGAGGTCGACGGCGGCATCGCGGTTGCGACCGGCCTCGCTCACGGCCTCCTCCAGGCCGGGGAGGGCTCCACGCTTCGCGTGCTCGGCCTGGACGGCCTTCTCGGTCTGCGCGAGCAGCTCCTCGCGGCGGTTGCGTTCGGCCAGGACGCGTTGCTCGTCGGCGTCGCCCGGCGTCTTGCGCAGCAGGCCGCTGCGCGCGTCGAAGACGGCCCCGTCGGCGGCGACGAGCAGCCACGGGCCGAGGGTCGCGCGCTCGTCGATCAC
>JAURVW010000388.1 GCA_030655275.1 Solirubrobacteraceae bacterium | reverse complement strand
CCCCTTGACCAGCGCGCCGTACCACGGCCACACCGCCATGTCGGCGATCGAGTAGTCGTCGCCGGCCAGGAACGCGCTCTCTGCCAGCCGCCGCTCGAGCACGTCGAGCTGGCGCTTGACCTCCATCGCATAGCGGTCGATCGCGTACTCGATCTTGGTCGGCGCGTAGGCATAGAAATGGCCGAAGCCGCCGCCTAAGAACGGCGCGCTGCCCATCTGCCAGAACAGCCACGACAGGCACTCGGCGCGCGCCGCCCCGCCCTCGGGCATGAAGGCGTCGAACTTTTCGGCCAGGTACAGCAGGATGGCGCCGGACTCGAACACGCGCACCGGCGTCGGCGCGCTGCGGTCGAGCAGCGCCGGGATCTTCGAATTGGGATTGACCGCCACGAAGCCGCTGCCGAACTGGTCGCCTTCGCTGATGCGGACCAGCCAGGCGTCGTATTCGGCGCCGACGTGGCCCTGCGCGAGCAGTTCCTCGAGCATCACCGTGACCTTGACGCCGTTCGGCGTGCCCAGCGAATAGAGCTGCAGCGGATGCGCACCGACCGGCAGCGCCTTGTCGTGCGTCGCGCCGGCGATCGGGCGGTTGATGTTCGCGAAGCGGCCGCCGCCGTCCTTGTTCCAGGTCCAGACAGCGGGCGGGGTGTAGGGAGATGCGGTGTCGGTCATGCGATAGAAGGTCGGTCGGGCCCGCCAGCTTAGCGCTCAAGTTCTCAGTCTGCCCGCCGATAACCTGAGGAAGCGCCACCGGACGCCGTCTCCGGGCCACATTGGGGTTGCCATGTCCACAGTCATTCAGGAATCTCCCGCGCTCGCCATCGACGCCAGGGAAGCGGTGCACGGCAGGCCGCCGATGGGCGCGCGGCGCGTGGTGGTGGACGAGCACCGTGCGGTGGCCGGCTACCAGCTCAGCCCATCGGGCCGAGGCACCCAGCCGACGCCAGCCGCGCCGATGGACCACGGTGCCGACATCGCACCGGACGACGAGACCCGCCTGACCAAGCCGACCTTCGTGCGCTGCACCTGCCAGGACCTGGCCGATGGCGAGCTGGACTGGCTCGACCCGCACAGCGTGGTGCTCGAAATCCATGAAGACGCCGGCCCCGGCGCCGAACCGTCCCCGCTCGACCACGCCGTGCTGCAGGCCGCGCGGGCCCGCGGCTACCGGCTCGCCTTCGATTCGCGCCTGCTCGGCAAGGACTATGCGCCGTTCGTGCCGCTCGCTTCCTTCGTGATCCTCGAGATGGG
>JAURVW010000382.1 GCA_030655275.1 Solirubrobacteraceae bacterium | reverse complement strand
GTCGGCGGCGCCGAGGCCGCGCCCGCCGGTGCCGGCGCCGCGGTCTGCGCAAACGCCGCCTGCAAGGTCAGCAGCGAGGGGAGACCGAGGCCGCACCACAAGGCGCGACGCGAAAGGCTGTGGCTGGCAGAGGTCATGGTGGGCGTGCAGGTGGAGGGTGGTGCACGAACCTTAAGACCCGGGCGGCGGAGCGTCCGCGCTGTTCGGGTCAATGACTGTCGAGCGCGGGCCGCGCCCGGGGCCGAAGCGGCGCGGCCCCGACCAGGCTCGAAGCTTCGCATCGCCTTTCGGCGTCTCGATGCCGATCACGACGTTCGATGCCGATGCGAAGGCGGCACCGCTGGCGACCCGGCTCGCGCCGTCTCGCGCCGAATCGTGTACGCTGGGCTCCTCTCAGCTCAACGAAAGGGGGTGATATGTCTTCAATCTCTTGGTCCGGAACAGACCTTCACTTGACGTAGCTGGTTCTGCTTCCAGACCCGCGGGCGCTCTTCACCGAAAGGTGAGAGCGCCCGCGTCATTTCGGGGGGCGGCAACGCGCGAATCCCGGCGGCTCGGGCGGGTCGTGCAACGAGAGGTTGGCGCACCGACCGAACGGCGGCCGCTCGATCGGGTCCCCGGCTCGGCGCCTCCCCAGGGTTGTTGAGGACGGTCTGCGCTTCAGCGCCTACGGTTGTCGTCAGGGCATGCAGGTCAAGTGCCTCCTGTTCAACCACCGCAAAGGACCCCCATGGCCACGACCCACAAACCCCCTCAGCCGGCGCCGCCGGACCGCAGGTTCGCCGACGTCGTCCTGCCGGCGCCGAGGCACAAGCTGACCAGGGCGGCGCCGGTCGTTCCCGACCTCGGGCCGCTCAAGGACCTGCCCGGTCTCTGGGTCGCCGAGGGCACCGGCTGGAACATGATCGCGCTGCCGTTCCAGGGCGCGCCCGCCGGAGCGCCCAAGTACCGCATCCTGATGAACCAGTACGACGAGCAGTTGAAGTTCGACTTCGTCGACGACTCGATCAAGAACCGCGGGCTGCTGCGCAGCGGCGATCCCGATTTCGACCAGGTGGTGGCGGGGATCGACTACCAACAGAAGATCTCCCAGATCGACGCGGAAGATTTCCCCAAGACGAACCCGGACCTGGCCGGCCCGCCGCATCTGGCGATCCATCACGAGCCGGGACTGTGGCTCTGGGAGAAGAACCGCCGGGTCAACGACGACCACATCGACCAGAACGGCGTTTCGGA
>JAURVW010000381.1 GCA_030655275.1 Solirubrobacteraceae bacterium | reverse complement strand
CATCGAGCTTGCCGGTGGTGCGAACTGCCAGGCCAAGCAGATCTCGTCGATCCAGCTCAAGAGCACGCAGGAGGAGTTCCTCCCGACCGAGGGCGGTCCGATCGCCGGCACGTTCTCGATCAGCGACCTCACCGGTTGTGGTTTCCTCAACAACCTGGTCTCCCCGCTCACCAAGGGCTCGGGCAACGCGATCGCGCTGAACCTCGTCAACCCGTAGCGAGCAGCTCAGTCAGCCCCGGCCGACTGACCCGCGGGCCCAGGCCCGCACACAGAACGCCCCCGTCGCGCATCGCGCGGCGGGGGCGTCTCGCGTTTCAGTGGGAACGCGTTGCTATGTAGTCGGAGATGCGCGCGAGTTCGTCGCCGCGGGGGTCGGCGGCGGCGAGCAGTTCGCGGGCGGCGGCGTGGGAGGCGGTCGCGAGGTCGCGGGCGCCGTCGAGGCCGAATTCGCTCACGTAGGTGCGCTTGCCGTGGCGCTCGTCGCTGCCCTGCGGCTTGCCGAGTTCCTCTTCGGTCTCGGTGACGTCGAGGATGTCGTCGACGACCTGGAAGAGCACGCCGAGTTCCTGCGCGAAAGCGCGGTAGGCCTCGGTCTGGTCGGCGCTGGCGCCGGTGGCCAGGAGCACGCATTCGACGGAGGCGGCGATGAGGCGGCCCGTCTTGAGGGCGTGGAGGCGACGCAGGCCGTCGATGCCGGGGCCCATCGCGTCCTTGACGTCGAGGTACTGCCCGCCGACCATGCCGTCGACGCCGGTGGCCGCCGCCATGCGGGCAGCGGCGGCGAGCACGTCGCGCGGTTCGCCCTTCTGGCGGGTGAGGATCAGCGTGAAGGCCTCGGCGTAGAGGGCGTCGCCCGCCAGGATCGCGACGTCTTCGCCGAATGCCTTATGGCAGGTCGGTCGGCCGCGGCGCAGGTCGTCGTCGTCCATGGCCGGGAGGTCGTCGTGGATGAGCGAGTAGGTGTGGATTAGCTCGGCGCCGAGCGCGATCGGGAGGATGTCGCCGGGGGACGCACCGATGGCGCGGGCGGTCGCAAGGGCGAGGACGGGACGGACGCGCTTGCCGCCGGCGAGGACGGAGTAGCGCATGGCCTCGCGGAGTCCGTCGGTGGACGGGTCGTCGCCGTAGGCCAGGCGGCCGAGCTCGCTGTCGATCAGCGCGCGCAGCTCCTCGGGGTACGTCCCGGTGATGGAGGGGATGGTCACAGGAAGGTGGTCTGCGCGATGTCGTCGCGCGCGGCGAGTCGGGCGGCTGCTTCGAGTGCGGCCGCGGCATCTGCTGCTACGGATGCGGCGTCGCTTGCGATCTTCGCGGCGTCGTCGAGGGCGAGGTCGGGTGCTTCGAGCGCGTCGACGGCGGCGCGCAGGATCTCCACCGGCTCGGTGGCGACGGCCGGGTCGGTCACGAGAGCGTGCCGGTCTTGAGGTCGCGCAGGGCGGCCGAGAGGATGCCGTTCACGAACTTGCCGGCCTTC
>JAURVW010000376.1 GCA_030655275.1 Solirubrobacteraceae bacterium | reverse complement strand
TAATGAAATATGACTGCCTTGAGAAACAGAGTTAGTTGTTACAAATGCAAAACTTGATTTATCATCAATATATTCCGCGCCTTTAATAAACCAACAACTAATATAATCGAGGGTTTTATAATTTGTTTTAAATTTTGAGAATATTAATTTTAAATCTTCTTTTTGATTTAATGATTGTTTTTTTTGACCCAAATACGGTGGATTTCCCAAAATATAAATTTCATCGCCTTCATTTTTCGGGCACACGGATTCCCAATCTATTCTGGTAGCGTTTCCGTGAACAATGTTCCCACCTCCCTGCAATGGCAAAGTTGGGTTTGCAGATCCAAAAACTTCTTTGAATTTTTGGTTCATTTGATGTTGTGCTAACCACAATGATAAAACAGCAATTTCGTGGGCAAAATCGTCTAACTCAATGCCATAAAATTGAGACAACTCTATTCTTGAAAATAAGGTTGGCTGGTATTGTGCGGCTAAAGTTAATTGTGCTTTTGGGATTAATTCCAATTGGTATGGTTCGAAACCTGTAGCCGCTTTTTGCAACGACTGTAATTGTGCTAATATTCTTATTTCCAGTAAGCGAAGTTCTTTGTAGGCAATAATCAAAAAGTTTCCGCTGCCACAAGCAGGATCAAAAATTTTGATTTTGCTTATTCGGTCTAGGAGTTTCTTTAATTTTCTTGGTTCGTATAGTGAACTTTCAAATTCTTTATATAAATCATTCAAGAACAAAGGCTCTATTACTTTCATAATATTAGGCACACTGGTGTAGTGCATTCCTAAGCCGCCACGGTGTTCGGGCGTGATCACCGCCTGAATCATCGAGCCAAAAATATCGGGATTTATGGCGGCCCAATTTTGATCGCCACTATCCAAAACTGCTTGTCGGCTTCGGCGTGTAAAAATAGGTGCAGAAATTATGTTACGAAACAAACCTCCATTTACATACGGAAAAGCATCAAGATAAACAGGCAGATTATTTCGATTGTTTGGAGCTGTGTTCATTACCTCAAACATTTTATTAAGGTAGTTGCTTAAATCACTTCCGTTAGTTTGGGTATGGTTCTGGATAGAATGGGTAAACAAATTCTTTTCAAAAATCTCGGTATCTTCGGCAAAGTAGCAAAATAACAGGCGTGAAAGAAAAACATTGAGAC
>JAURVW010000375.1 GCA_030655275.1 Solirubrobacteraceae bacterium | reverse complement strand
AGAGCAGCGCCTGCGCGTCGAGCGCGCCGCGCAGCGCAGCGTGCCGGAGCACCTCGTCCCACACGGCGAGAAAGCGTTCGCGGTGATCGGCCGACTTCGTCATCGTCGCCGCGAGCGCCTCGCGGACCGTGACCTCCTCGTCCCAGTCGACGGCCAGCAGCGCGCGGGACGCATCGAGCAGTTCGCCGCTGCCGACGGGCACGTCGACCATCCGCAGCGCATCGGTGAGCGTGAGCAGCAGCCCCTCGACCCCGCGCGGCATCGCCGACTGGGGGACGGGCGTCGGCCCGCTCGGCGCGCGGCCGCCGCTGGCGGTGCGCCCACGGTTGCGGCCGGCGGGAGGGCTCATCTAGGCCTTTGCGCTCCGCGACCCGATCGGCTCGCCGAGCAGCACGCCGGCGCGCTCGGCGACGAGCTCGAGGTCGGTGCGGTGCTTGAGGATCACCGGGAGCGTCTCGCGCAGCACCGTGGAGTCGATCGAGTCGGCGCCGATCAGCAGCAGGGCATGGGCCCAGTCGATCGTCTCGGAGATCGCGGGCGGCTTGCGCAGATCCAGGTCGCGGATCTTCGCGGCGACCTCGGCGATGCGAAACGCGATGCCGTCGGGCAGCTCGGGCACGTGGGCGAGGAGGATGTCGCGCTCGCGCTCGGGCGTGGGGTAGTCGAGCGTGAGGAAGAGGCAGCGTCGCTTGAGTGCCTCGGTGAGCTCGCGCGCGGCGTTCGACGTGAGCAGCACGAGCGGCTGGGAGCTGGCGTGCACCGTGCCGAGCTCGGGCACCGACACCTGGAAGTCGCTGAGCAGCTCGAGCAGCAGCGCCTCGAACTCCTGGTCGGCCTTGTCGATCTCGTCGACGAGCAGCACGACCGGTTGCTCGGAGCGGATGGCCTTGAGCAGTGGGCGCTCGAGCAGGAACTCCTCCGCGAAGAGGTCGTCGCGCAGGCCGTCCCATTCGCCGCCGTGCGCGGCCTGGATCCGCAGGAGCTGGGCGCGGTAGTTCCACTCGTAGAGCGCGCGTGCCTCGTCGAGGCCCTCGTAGCACTGCAGGCGCACCAGCTCGCGGCCGGTGACCGTCGCGAGGGCCTTGGCGAGCTCGGTCTTGCCGACGCCGGCGGGCCCTTCGACCAGCACCGGCTTGCCGAGCTCGATCGCGAGCCCCGAGACCAGCGCGGTGCGGTCGTCGGCGAGGTAGCCGGCGGCGCGGAGATCGGAGGAGAGCGTCGCGAGATCCATTGCCGCTCAGCCTACGTGAGTGATTGGGCCGATCGGGCCGGCGAGAGGTCCGGTCGCGGTCGGGCGCCGACCTCGGCCCGTCAGTCGGCGGTCGGCGGGCGGCCGCCGAGCGAGGAGCCATACGGGCCGAATCGCGTCGGCTCCTCGGACGGATCGACCTCGGGTGACTCCGGCGCTTCGTCAGACGGCGTTCCGCCGCCCTTGGGCCCGTCGCCCTTGGCGCCGCCGACCTTCGCGCTCCGCTCGATCGCGCGGGTTGCCAGGCCGGCAGCGAGGATCGCCCCGGCCGCGGCCATCGCGATCAACAGGCCCCACTGGAGACCGACCGTCGGCGCGACGCCGTCGCCCTCGACGTTGGGCCGGTCGAAGACGCGCACGATCAGCAGGAAGACCATCCAGCCGCCCGCGATCGCGACCATCGTGCCGTCGCTGCCGGGCAGTTCGACGCGTCGATCGGTGCTGCGCAGGTAGAGGAGCCCGATCACGGCGGCATCGACGAGCAACAGGGCCGCCTCGACCCACGTGAACGCGCCGAAGGCGCTGATCGACGTGGTGACGAACGCCTTCGAGCCCGCCGGCAGCACGCTCTTCTCGTACCAGGGCATGAAGAGCGAGACGATGAAGACGATCGCGGCGAAGCCCGCGAGCTTGCGGCCGTCGTCGAGGAGTCTCGCCGGGTGGAGGCTGTGGTCGGCGGCGCTCATGCGGGCTGCGGTGCCGCCGCCTGGAGGCGCTCGAGGAGAAGGGTGGAGTCGTGCGCGGAGACGGTGCGCAGCTGGCTCTGGAACGCCAGCGTCCAGTTCTCCGCCGGCCATTTCTGCACGTGCTCGAGCTCGGTCTTCAGCGAAGCGGCCGGCACCCAGCGGTCCTGGGGCAGCGCGACGACCGGCTCGGTCTGGAAGCGCCACGGGTAGAGGTCGGGCTTGCTCGGCTGACCGGGCCAGAGCCGGCCTCGGTCCTCGAAGAGGTCGCCGGTGATGCGGACGGCCCCGGCGAACGCCATGACCTTCGTGAGGTAGAAGACGATCAGGTCGCCCTGCTCCATCTCCATCGCGCGGGCCCGGTTGCGCTCCTTGATGCCGACCACGCTGAAGCCGAGCGATTCGGTGACGCGGTGGTTGTCGACCGACGCCGTGAGGATCCAGGTGCTGGGCACGGTCCCAAGTGTAGGAGGACTCGCCGGGACCGGGATCCGGGTGATCGGCATCTCCCGCGGCTCCGGTCGGGCGGCCTCTGGGCTCATCTGGGCCAGGAGCCAGTCGGCGAGGTCGCGGGTGGCCGAGAGACCGGAGGTGGCGGCGGCCGCCAGGCGG
>JAURVW010000372.1 GCA_030655275.1 Solirubrobacteraceae bacterium | reverse complement strand
CCGGAACGTCCAGGCCGAGGAACTCGTCACCGGCCGCTTCGGCAAGGCGCTCCGCCTGTCGACGGCCGGCAACGGCCGGCAGGGATTCGACGTCGACGACCCGGCACGCCTGCTCGAGCCGGCCTCCGTGTCGGTCCTGGCGTGGGTGAAGCGTGCCGACACGCCGACCCGCGACGAGATCATCGTCGCCAAGTCCGGCGACGACTGCGAGGTCAACGCCTACGCGCTCGCGACCGATCCGAACGGCGGGCTCTCCTTCTCCGTTGGAACGGCCCGTCAGGGCGGCGGCGTGGAGGTGTGGCCGTCACCGACCGTTCCGCCGACCGCCCTCTGGGACGACAAGTGGCACGCGATCGCCGGGACGTTCGACGCGTCCACCGGCACCGTGAGCATCGCGGTCGACGGAAAGGTGCAGGGCAGCCGACCGACGGGCGGCTCACCCATCGCCTACGGCAACTTCTCGCAGCGCAGGCTGTCGGTCGCGCACTATCCGACGGACTGCGGGTTCTGGGAGTTCGGTGGGCAGATCGACGACGTGCGGGTCTACGGCCGGGCGCTCGCCAGCGCCGAACTCGCGCGCCTGCACACCGTCGACGCCGCGATCACCGAGCCGCCGTCGCTGGTCTCGCCGACCCCCAACCCCACGCCGACGGCAACGCCCCAACCGACTCCGACCCCCACGCCCACGTCGGCTCCGGCTCCGGCTCCAGCTCCTACCCCAGTCGCCAACGTGCCGGTCCCGTCGTTCCCGAACCCCGTGCCGTTCGTCAAGGCCGTACGGCCTGGCGCCGTCACCGCGGGCACGGGATCCTCGGTAGCGGCCCCGAAAGCACTGCAGAGCGTGATCAAGACGATCGAGGCCAAGATGTTGTCGTCGCTGATCAAGCCGCCGTCGAAGAGCGAGGTAGTCAAGCAGCAGATCACCATGTCGTCGAAGGAGGCCAAACGGCTCGAGGTGAACCAGAAGCTCTCCGAGCAGATCAAGAAGCTCAAGTTCGGCCTGCCGGTGAAGGTCTCGGTGCCGGACGGCGGCATGTTCGTCGACGTCGCCGCGTGCGTCGCCGTGCAGACCAAGGACGGGAAGAAGATCCAGGGCACCACCGTCGTGTTGCCACCCGTCGTGCTGCCGGTGAAGAACGGCAAGGCCGAGGGCATCATCCCCGTCGATTCAACGGCCGCCAAGGCGCTGGCGAAAGACGGGGCCGTCAAGGCAGCCGTCTGCACCACGTCGGCCGTGATCGACACGCTTCCCGGGTCGACCGCCGAGGGGATCGCGAAGCTGCGGGCCAAGGTCGAGCAGCAGCAGAAGGCCACCGAGAAACTCGGGCAGGCGGGCGACAAGATCGCAGAACTGCAGAAGAAGCTCGATCGCGTGCCCGACGATCAGGCGAAGACGAAGGACGCCGTCGAGGCCGACCTTCGCGATGCCGAACAGAAAGCGCGTGAGCTGCAGGGAGACAGCGCAAAGGCCGCACAGCAGGCGATGGACGAGATGATCAAGCAGATCATCGCCTTCACGAAGGAACTCCAGGCGGCACAGAGCCAGCAGATCCGTGCGCTGACGCGGGTCTGACCGGTCCGTCGCACCACGCGAAGCGGTGCGTCGGCGCACCGCTTCGTTCGTCGTGCAGTCGAGGGGACGAGCGCGTGCTGCTGAGGGTCACGCGCTGCGCCCAGCAGCCCGCTCAGTCGGCGCGCGCTCCCTCGTAGAGCGCCTCGAAGCGCTCGGCGTGCTCCTTGTAGACCACGTTGCGCTTGACCTTCATCGTCGGGGTCATCTCGCCCTCGTCCTGCGTGAGGTCGCGGTCGAGGAGCACGAAGCGCTTGACCTGCGCGATGTTCGCAACCTTGGCGTTGGCCCCGTCGACGACCTTCTGCAGCTCGGCGATCGCCGCGTCGTTCGTCGCGAGATCGGCGACCGACGCGCCGGCCGCGCCGACGCTCTCGGCCAGGGCCGCGGCCTCGTCGGGATCGAGCGTGATGAGCGCGGTGAGGAACGGCTTGCGATCGCCGTAGATCACGCACTGCGACACCCACCGGTGCTGGCGGATCAGGTTCTCGAGATGCGACGGGGCGATGTTCTTGCCGCTGGACGTGATGATCAGGTCCTTCTTGCGACCCGTGATCGTGAGGTAGCCGTCGGCGTCGATCTCACCCAGGTCGCCCGAGTGCAGCCACCCGTCGGAGAGATCCTTCTTCGTGGCCTCTTCGTTGTTCCAGTAGGCGGTGAAGACGTTGGGACCGCGCATCAGCACCTCGCCGTCCTCCGCGATCTTGATCTCGCAGCCCTCGATCGGCCGACCGACCGTGCCGATGCGGTACTGGTCGGGGGCGTTGACCGAGGCGACCGCCGAGGTCTCCGTCATGCCGTAGCCCTCGAGGACCGGGATGCCGGCGGCGAAGAAGAAGTCGAGAATCTCGGGGTCGACGGGCGCGGCACCGGTGATGCAGACCTCGATCTCGCCACCGAAGAGGTCGCGGATCTTGCTGAACACGAGTCTGTCGGCGAGGGCGTGTTGGAGCTTCAGCAGCGGCGAGATCGACTTGCCCGCCCGTTCGGCCTGGAGCACCCGGCGTCCCGTGGAGACGGCGCGCGTGAAGATCGCGGCCTTGGCGCCGCCGGCCTCGGCGCTGCGCGCGTTCGCCGCCGTGAAGATCTTCTCGAAGAGCCGCGGCACCGACGGGACCGTCGTCGGCTTGGCCTCGGCCAACTCCTCCAAGAGCTTCTTGGGGTCGCGCTGCCAGAAGATGAGCTCGACGCCGGCGGTGAGCGACAGGAGCGCGACGATGCGCGTGAGCACGTGCGCGAGCGGCAGGAAGATGAAGAAGCGCTCGTGGCCCTGCTGCGGCAGGCGCTTCAGCGACATCGCGACGTCCGAGGCGAGGTTGCCGTGCGTGAGCATCACGCCCTTCGGCAGGCCGGTCGTCCCCGACGTGTAGACGATCGTGGCGGGGTCGGACGACTTCACGCCCGCCGCGCGACGGTCGACGTCCTCGGTGTCGACGTCGGCGCCACGCTGCTTGAGGTCGACCAGCGACAGCACCTCGCCCGATGCATCCTCGAAGGCGACGAGCGTGGCCAGGTCGCCCAGCTCGCTGCGCACCTGCTCGATCTTCCCCAGCTGCCCGGCGTCCTCCACGAACAGCACGGTGAGGCCGGAGTCCGCGATGACGTGCTGGCATTCCTCGGGCGCATTGGTCTGGTAGATCGGCACCACGACCGCGCCGACCGCGAGGATCGCGAGGTCGGCGATCACCCATTCGGCGCGCGTGGTCGACAGGATCCCCACCCGGTCGCCGGGCCCGACGCCGAGCCCGATCAATCCCCTCGCGACCTCGCGGACCTCACCGCTCAGCTGCGTGTAGGTGATCGAGGTCTTCCTGCCGCCCTCGTGGTAGGTGAGCGCGGTCGCCGAGGGCCGCGCCGGAGCGAGCCCGAGCGTGGCGACGCCGCCGGAGGAGGAGCTGGTCGGGTGAGCGGTGCTGGGCACGGTAGATCCTGGGTCGGATGGGCCGGGGTGACTCCCAGCGTGCCACATCGGCAAGCCAAATGAGACACATCACCACGCGTCGACAGGGCCCCGTACCCGGCCGGTCCCAGCGTCTCCGAACGCCCGCGATTTTCTGTTCTTCCGTTCATCGATCCGACGGGCGGCGCCACATGCTCCGACGCGCTCGCTTGATTTCCATCGACCGGCCGCTTGGTCCAAGTCCGTTCAGATCGGCGTCATTGACCGCAGCGCGCCGGTCCCGGAGGATGCGGGGATGTCCTCTGTCGCGTCGACCATCCACGACCTCAGCTACGTGAGCAACCGCGGTGAGACGGTGCCCTTCTCGCGGTTCGCGGGTCAGCCGCTGCTGATCGTGAACACGGCGACGAAATGCGGCCTCGCCCCGCAGCTCAGGTCGCTCGAGCAGATCCATCAGGAGTACGGCCCGAAGGGGCTCGTCGTGATCGGATTCCCCTGCGGCCAGTTCGCGAACCAGGAGCCCGGCGACGACGAGCAGATCGCTCAGGCGTGCGACCTGAACTTCGGCGTCACCTTCCCCCTGTCCTCGAAGATCGACGTCAACGGGGAGCACGCCGACCCCGTCTTCCGGTTCCTCAAGAGCCACGGCTCGAGCCGCTTCGGCTCCCTCATCAAGTGGAACTTCACGAAGTTCCTCGTCTCCCCGGACGGCACCGAGGTCAAGCGCGTGGCGCCGCGGTCGAGCCCCAAGCAGCTCATCCCGCAGATCGAGCAGTGGCTGCCCCAGGGCGCCGCGCACCCCGTTCAGTAACGAACGATCGAGCCGGCGGCGGGCCCGGTCGGCCTGGGCCATCTCACCCTGCCGGTAGCAGGGCGCAACAAGGTCTTCGACCGGTCGATCCCGTCGACCTCGGTGGCTCAGCCCTTGCGCACGTACCGCTCGAAGAGCCGCTGGTCGGTGTACATGCGGGTCTCGACGAGTTCGAACGGGATCGTCGTGGCGACCGGCGGCATGAGCGGCGTGCCTCCGCCGACCACGACCGGGCAGCGAAAGAGCCGAAGCTCACCGAGGAGGCCGAGCTCCAACGCCTGGCCGGCGATGTCGGCACCGCCGATCGAGACGTCCCGATGGGGGCCGGCCAGCGCGAGCGCCGCCTCGATCTCGTCGGCCAGCGAGCCGGTCGCGAGTCGGGCGTTGCCCTCCACGCGATCCAGGCTGCGGCTGAAGACGACCTTCGGGAGCGTGATCCAGGCGTCGGCGAAGGCGTCCTTGTCGGGTGAGTCCCGCATCGCCGGCTCGGTCTCCCAGACCCGCATGGCCTCGTAGAGCCGACGACCCAGCAGGTAAGCGCCGAGCCCCTGAACCTCGCGCAGGCTGTGACGAAACCGCTCCTCGTGGGGTTCCGTCCACCCGAAGTCGCCGTCGCGGTCGGCGATGAACCCGTCGATCGAGACACTCATCGAGCAGATCAGCATGCGGGAGAAGATACGACCCGAGGAGGCGGGGCCACCCGGCGCAGCGAGCGAGCCGGACGACCATCCGCTGTCCGGACCGCTCGCTAGCCTCCTCCGCCGATGCGTCGCCTCGTCCCACGCGCCGCGACGCTCACGCTCGCCCGAACGCTCATTGCCCTGGCGGTGTTCCTGGCGATCGTCGCGCTGCCGTCCTCGGCGTTCGCGCAGGCCGGCACGACGCCCGAACCGGCTGCCCCGCCGTCGGTCGAGGCCAGCGGCCTCGACGTGACGCCCGATCCGTGGCGGCTCGCCGACGACATCGGTGCCCGGATCGAGAACCTCTGGCGACCGAACCGCGGCGTCTACATCAACGAGCGCGGCTCCCCGGACACGCGCCTCAACTCCCTCATGCTGCAGCTGCACGGCATGGCCGCACTGGCGGGCCACAACGGCGCGATCCGCCACGACGAGCGCATCCCGGCGATCGTCGGCGTGCTCACCTCGGCACCCGTGCTCGTGTCGAACAGTCTCCGGCCTCGAGAGATCGGTCACATCCCCCACGCACCTGCCTGGACGCCGCTGATCGGAGAGGACCCGGAGCACGCCGGCCTGCACCCCTCGGTCGACACCGCGGCGGTGCGCGGGCTCCTCGCCGCCTGGCGCGCCCGAGCGGTGATCGGCATGGACCAGGCCACCGTCGACCGGATCGGCCAGGTGATCTCCGAGACGGCCCACTCGGCCTACTACGGCGGCGGGTCCCGCGCGCTCAACCAGATCAACTGGGCCGTCGAGGTCTACGCCGCGGCCCTCGAGATCACGGGCGACACCTCGGTCCTGGCCAGCTACCGCGAGCAGCTCGTGTGGTTCGCCGAGCACGCCCACACGAAGACCGAGAAGGCCGGGTCGTCGAACCTCACGTCCGGCGGCGGCCTGCACTACCTCCCCAACCGGCCGCTGTCGTCGTCGCTCAACAAGATCGAGACGATCGAGTACGGCAACCTCGCGCTCTCCTCGCTCGGGATGTACCAGGCGGCGATCCGAGCGGGGATGCCACCGCTCCCGGCGCAGGACGTCGCCACGCTGCAGGCCTGGTCGCGACACATGTTGCTCGGTTCGTGGACGCACGCCGGCTACCCGAACTGGGACACGGGCCTGGGCACGAAGCGCCGCCACCTGCGCCAGTACTGGGCCTGGTCGCTCGACAGCCTGATGACCGCGTCGGGCCGTGATGCGCTCCTCGGCTACCCGAAGCAGCGGGCCTACGCGCGCTCGATCGCCCAGCACGGCATCGCGCTCTACCTGGCGACGGCCTGGAACCCGGCGATGGTCTCGCCGGACGTGCCGCTCCCGCCGAAAACCAGCTTCGACGCCCCGAACGGCTTCTCCGAAGGCAGCGGCAACGTGCTGATCAGCCCGCTGCGGTTCGCGGTGCTGTCGGCCTCGCTCGACGGACGCTTCCAGGACATCGGCCCCGATCTGCCCCCGAACTGGATGGCGCACGACCGGGAGACCGGCCGCCTGGCGTTCAGCACGCCCGTCTACAACGGCGCGATCGTGCCGTCGCGCGGCGGGCAGGCCCAGGGCGGCATCGAACCCGTCCGCCTCTTCGACAGCGAGATGAACCCGCTCACCGCGCTCGGCGGGCGCGGCACCGGCAGCCTCGGCCTCGCGCTCGTGCAGGACGGCATCACCCGTCTCGACACTGAGCCCGCCGCACCGACCCGCCAGTCCACACGGGACCTTCGCCTGTCCGGCAAGCCCGCCGACACCGCAGCCTCGTTCGGGACCGCGATGGAGGCGACGGCGGGCGCCAGCTCGAAGGTGGGCAAGGTCGACCTCAGGCACCGCCTCACCACCGACGGCATCGACACCACCTACCGGCTCGTGAAGATCGCCAAGGGCACGCGAGTCGAGCTGCGGGTGCCCGTCTGGGGCAAGGACGGCAACGTGTCGTTCGACGGTGGCGCGATCCGCAAGGGCGGCCGCTGGGTCCGCACCACGACGCCGCTGCGGGTGACGGGCACGACCGCCACCGGAGGCGACTTCACGGTGGCCTTCGGAGGGATTCCCTCGAGCTCCCGGCTCGCCATCACCGAGGTACGGCCGAGTTCGTGGCTGCCGAACGGAGCACGGCAGCTGCTCGTGAGCTTCTCCGTGCGCAAGGACAGCTCGACGAAGATCACGCGCTCGATCGTGGTGAAGCGCTACCGCTGACGACTCCCGCGCGCGGCGTCATCTGGGCGTCAGGCGGGGTGCGGCCGACATGCTCTCGAGCCGGCCGCATCTCCCTGATGGACTCAGGCGGTGTGCGGCGCCGACGCGCGCCCTCCGACCGACCGGTCTTGCGGTGTCGCGCTGGCAACGGCATCCCGCGAGCGATCGAGGCGGTTACGCACGAGTGCATCGACGCTCAGGCGGCCCGGGCCGATGAGCAGTAGCAGCACGGCACCTCCGAGGAGCGTGAGCGGGAACTCGTAGCCGCCGAGGAACGGCCCCGGCAGGTGCATGGCGACGATCGCGATCACCATCGAGGTGCCGACGGAGAAGGCGCCCAGACGCGTGAGGAGCCCGAGGATCAGAAGGATGCCGCCGAAGAACTCGCCGGCGCCGGCGAGCACGGCGAGTGGCTCGCCCGGGGAGAGTCCGGCGCCCTCGAAGCCCACGCCCGTGGCCGCGATCCCGTCGCCGCCCCACCAGGCGAAGAGCTTCTGCGCTCCGTGGCCGATGAACACGGCGCCGATGATCACGCGGGCGATCAGGAGCCCGACGTCACCCGGCCGGTCGGTCGTGCTGCGGGCGAAGGCCAGGGGCACCACCAGTCGACGAAGCACCCCCGGTCGGTCGGCCGTCGCGGCCGGTGCGGCCGCCGTGTCGGGGTGCTGTTCGGTCAGGGTGCTCATCGTCGTCTCCGTGTGCTCAGGGGGTCGGTCGCGCGATCGGCGTCACCCATGGTGTTAGCCTGCCCTAACACCACCCCGCCGGTCAGACCCGGTCCGTTCTCCTCGGCCCGGAGGCGCGCCGTTCACGGCTGCAGACGTCGGTGGGTCCACTCCCCGGCGCCGCCCAACCGGTACTCGAGCCGTCGATGGAGTCGGTCCGGGCTGCCGTGCCAGAACTCCACGCGCTCGGCGAGAAGCCGGTATCCGCCCCACTCCGCCGGGCGCTCGATCGATGCTCCCGCGTCGGCCAGTGCCTCGGCGCGCCCCTTGAGCTTCGCCGCCGAGTCGTCTTCCGCAAAGGTGCCGCTCTGTTCCGAGGCGGCCGTCGTCGCCTGGGCAGCGCGCGGTCGGGAGCGGAAGAGCTCGTCGGCTTCGCGGTCGGACAGTCGCTCGACCGGGCCGGCGACGCTGACTTGCTGCAAGGTCTCGCGCCAGTAGAACGTCGCGGAAGCTCGCGCCACCTCCGCCAGGTCGCGGCCCTTGCGGCTGCCGTGGTGCGTCGTGAAGAGGAGCCCACGCTCGTCGAGGGCCTTCATGAGCACGATGCGGGTCGAGACGTCGTACGCCCGATCGACCGTGGCGAGGGTGATCGCGAGCGGCTCCCGCACGCGCAACCCCTGCGCCTGCTTGATCCACGCGGCCAGGAGTTCGAGGGGGCCCAGCGGTGGCCGCTCGAACTCCGCGAGTTCGAGCGCCACGTCACCTTCGAGCGACGTCAGATCCAGCATGGCTCCACGCTAGCGATCCGGAGCGTTGCCGAACCGCGGGTCGGCCCGACGAAACGACGTCGGCCCTACCAGCTGCGCGTGAGCCCGCCATCGACGAGGACCGACTGGCCGGTCACGTAGGAGGCCTGCGCGGAGCAGAGGAACGTCGCGACCGACGCGACCTCCTCCGGCGTGCCGACGCGGGCCGCGGGCACGTCGCGGCGGGTGGCTTCCAGGAGGGCCTCGTCGTTCTCGTAGCCGGCCCGCAGACGCTCGGTGCCGATACGTCCCGGCAGGACGGCGTTGAACGTGAGGCCGTCCGCGGCGGTCTCGCGGGCGAGCAGCTTGAACGCCGCCAACAGCCCCGGACGGTTCGCGTTCGAGAGCTGCAGTCCGTCAATCGGCTCGAGGGCGGCACTCGACGACACCGCGACGACCCGACCGAAGCCGCGCTTGCGCATGCCCGGCACCACGCTTCGGACGATCGTCATCGGCGACACGACGAGCGTGCGGTGCGCATGCTCCCATTCCTCGACGGCGAAGCCGAGCGGGTCGGCGTCGCGGCGCGGACCGCCGGTGTTGGCGATGTAGAGGTCGATCGGGCCGAGGTCGGCCTCGACGGCGCTCACGAGCAGTGGCCCGGCATCGAGGTCGTTGGAGTCGAAGGCGTACCCGCGGCCGCCGACGCCGGCGGCGACGCGCTCGGCGACCGTCCCGTCGCGCGACGTGATCGCGACGCGGACGCCCTCGGCGACGAGGGCATCGGCGATGGCGCGACCAATGCCGCGACTGCCCCCGGTCACGAGGGCGACGCGTCCGCTCAGTCCTAGATCCACGAGGCAGCCCGGTTCAGCACAGCGTCGACCCTACCCGCGAGACCGCCCGGCACGGCCCAGTGGTCGCCGACGCGGCCCGGGCGTGCCGTGCCGAGTCACGAGACCGCGCTCTGGCGGCCCGTCCGCTCAGGCGACCTTCTCCGGGGCGGTGTCGCGGTACTGGTCGCGAAAGGCGCGGATCGCGTCGAACATCGCGGGCGTCGCCGACTTCATGAGCATCCCGTGCGACCACGCGGTCACGGCCACGTCGGCGGGCATGTCGGTCTTGTTCTCGAAGAGCAGCACGTGGTAGGGATCCTCGTCGTAGAGCGCCACGAGTCGGTCGATCTGGGCCTGCGGCAGCCCTGGCCGGTACTGGATCTCGATCCGGCCGTGCTCGAGCGCGTGCACGAGCCGCTCCGTCGGCGGGGTCGTCGTCCCGGCGTAGTTCGCGTCGCTGGCCCACTCCGGGTGGTGCGGCCCGTTCGTCGGCGGGTTCTGCGGATACTTCACGGGCGTGGTGACGTGGTTGCCGGTGCCGTAGTCGTACGCGTAGGTGGTGAAGGTCGCGCCGGCCAGTTTCGCCGCGGCCTGCAGGTCGGTCGTCTCCACCGCCGGGAGCGAGGCCTTCGGCCTTGCCTCCTCCCCTCCGCCGCCGCCCAGGACGACCGCCGCGACGATCCCACCGATCACGACGACGACCCCGAGCCCGCCGAACGCGAGCTGCAGACGCTTCCTCCGCGAGGCCGCCAGCTCGGCGGCCGCCTCGGCCTCCTCGCGTTTGCGGCGCGCCGCCTCCTTGTGCCCAGCCCGACTGCTCATGCGAGCAACGTATGCGGGGGACTGTCAGTTCTGCGCCAGTTCCCGTCGGTCGTTCGGGGCCGACGATCCAACGGACTCAGCCGTCGACCGACGCCTCGACCTGCGCGTCGATCGTCGCGCGGACACCGACGAACGTGGGTGCGGGGCCGCGGACGAACTCGGTCACGAACCCGAGGCCGCGCAGGGCACCCGCAGCGAGCCTGGAGGCCCGGGCGGCCATCGACACGTCCGGGACGTCGTAGAAGAGCACGCAGCTTCCGGACGGCCGCAGGACCTGCCGGACCACCGCGGCCTCGGGACCGTTCGGATCGACCCAGAAGAGGTTCACGTTCACGGCGAACACCACGTCGTACCGCGCCGTCTGGTCGTCGTCCCGGCCGAACTCCGCGAGCGAGGCCCGGTGGACGCTCATGCGCCCCGCCGTGATCAGCGCCGAGCCGAGCCCGGCCGCCCGCTGGACGGCCCGCTCGGAGCGGTCGATCGCGGTGATGTGGCCCTTCGGCACCTGCCGCGCGACCAGCTGCGCGGCGACCCCGTGGCCACACCCGATCTCGAGGACTTGGTCGGTCGAGGCGACGCCGAGCGAGTCGACGGCCCAGATGAGGCGAGGAGGGACAGCGGGGGAAGGCATGTCGGTGGCGCCAGTATCTGGGGCAACGACATGCCGGACAATCGTTCTGGCGGCGCCGCGTGCTGGTCACCCACGCAACTCTGGTGCTAGCGCCTCCGCGCCCAAACGGGGCGCACGGTCTCATTTCGCCCGTGCGCGCTGGCCGTTCCGAGGCAGGGCGTCAGTCGTGCTCCTGCTTGAACTTCTCGAGGTCGCGCCGGTCGCGCTTGGTCGGCCGCCCGGACCGTGCGTCGCGTTTGAACGTCGGACTGTTGAACGCGCTCGGATCCGGCGGCGGCGGTGTGTGGTCGACGAAGCAGGTGGCGGCGACGGCCGCGCTCACGCGCTTCTCGATCACCTGGACGACCTCGAGCTCGCGCTTGCGATCGCCGACGCGCGCTTCGATCCGGTCTCCGACCTTCACCATGCTCGCGGCCTTCGCCGGGTTCCCGTTGAGCTTCACGTGGCCGGCGCGGCAGCCGTCCGTCGCGAGCGCGCGGGTCTTGTGCGCGCGAACGGCCCACAGCCAGCGGTCGATCCGGGTCGTCTCCATGCCCCCATGGTGCCACGTCGGAGCGCCCGTGGCGACCGCCGGCGACGGCCGATCTGCACGCCGACGACGCCTCCGATGGCGAATTGGGACCTCTTCACCCGAAACTTCGGTCAATCTCTTCACAGTTGCCCCGGTCCGTCCAAGACGGGTCTCCGCGCGTCGTTTGACCGCCGTCACGGAAAGCACCCCTGAGCAGGAGGAAAGCGCTATTCAAAGGTCGCACCACAAGTCGGTCCGTCGGGGCCACAATCTGCTGCGATTTGGGCGCTCAACGGGGCCCCGACCGGGGTCGCTGACCCCATTTCGCCCGTAACGACGGGCGATCCGCCGGTGAGACATGTAGCTTGGAACGCCCGTAGATCCCCAGGAGGTTTCTCTCATGACCAAGCAGGAACTCGCTCAGAAGGTCGCCGCTGACGCCGACGTCAGCCAGGCCCAGGCGAAGGAGATCATCGACGCGACGTTCGATGCCATCACCGCAGAGCTCAAGACCGGCGGCGAAGTCGCCGTTTCCGGCTTCGGCAAGTTTTCCGTGAGCAAGCGCGCTGCCCGTGAGGGCCGCAACCCCGCCACCGGCGAGACGATCAAGATCGCCGCCAGCAACGGCGCGAAGTTCAGCGCGGCTGCCGCGCTGAAGAAGTCGCTCAACTAGGCGAGTCTTCGCACGTTCCACGCGCCCGGCCCCCACGGCCGGGCGCGTGGGGCGAGCACGCCCCGGACGCCCCGGCGTCCCTCCGCCGCGCAGGTCGAGCCCAGCTCCCGGTGGCACCGCCGCCAGGTCGAGCGTCAGCTCCCGACGGCCAATTCCTCTGCGAACCGCGCGAGCCGCCCGCCCTGCCAGGCGAGAGGCGACTTCCCCTCGTCTTCGACCTCGAGCCGCGCGCCCGGGATCGCTGCCGTCCAGGCCTCGGCCACCGCGAGTGGGTGGCTCGGGTCGACCTCGTCGCGGCTGCCGACGACGATCGTGGGCACGCTGAACGCCTCCAAGACGCTCATCGCGTCGAACGGAGACGATGGTGGCACGCCGTCGAGGGCGTCGGCGACAGCGCCCAGATCGGCGTGTCGGCCGATCCGCTGGCGGATCGCCAGACCGACCTGCTCCCGGTAGCCCTCGGGGAGCGTGTGGAGGCCAGACGCCTCGACGAACGCGTCGAGAGGGTCGGGTCCGCGGAGTGCGGCCGAGAGGCGCGCCCACGGCGAGAGGTCGCCCGTGCCGCGACCGGGGATATGGGCCGGCGTGATGAGGACGAGACCCTTCACCCGTTCCGGATGATCGGCGGTGAACCGGACCGCCGTGTGGGCACCCATCGAGATCCCGAGGAGGACGACCGGCGACCCGGATCCCGCGACCTGATCGATGACCGCCCCGAGATCGTCCGAGAGACGGTCGTAGCCGTACTCCGCGGGACCGGCGGCCGCCCCTGACTGCCCGTGGCCGCGCGCGTCGTAGGCGACGGTGGCGATGCCGCGCCGGTCGAGGTGACGGGAGCCCATCACCGTGTAGTGACGGGTCGCCGTGAGTCCGTGCAGCATCACGACCTGCGCCGGTCCGTCGTCGGGGCCGCCGCGGGTGGCCGAAAGCGCCGGTCCGGGCCCCTGGATCGTGATCTCGCTCATGCCGAGGACGCTAGCTGGCCCGCAGCGCAGACGGCCGCGGACCCGTTTCGGGCCCGCGGCCGGTCGGACAGCGTGCGGCCGAGTGGCGACACGCTGCCGAGCGGACGTTCACTCGCCCGCGTGTACCTGTGACTAGCTTGAGACCCAGACGCGGCCGACGGCCTTGAAGCCGATCGCCTGCGCGGTCGCCTGCGTGAGGTCGAACTCGCGGTTGCCGTGGAAGGGCCCGCGATCGACGACCGTGGCCTTCGTGGAGCGGCCACGGAACTTGACCGTGAGCTTCGTGCCACACGGGAGCTTCTTGTGGGCCACGCCGCGCAGGCCGCGGGTGAGCGTCTGACCGCACGCCGTGCGGTTGCCGAAGAGCCCCGGGCCGTACCAGGAGGCCTGCGCCTGCCTGAGTCTCACGGTGCGACGAGCGACGCCGACGGTGACGTCGTCGGTCGACGGGGTGCCGTCGACGCGCGTCACGAGGAGGTGGAGTTCCTCGCCGCGGAGCGCGCCGCCATGGAGCACGGTCCGGTCGCCTGGCTGCACGGCCGCGTCCGCCACCTTGCGGCCCGTCGCGCCGACCCGCAGCTCGAGGTGGACCGGAACATCCAGCGCGCGCACGGTCACCGCGACCATGCTCTTGGAGGTGAGCGTGAGGTCGCGCTCCAGGATGTGGACGAGCGAACTGCTCGTCGGCGACTCCTCGTCGAGGATGGAGGCGCCTCCTGCGATGGGATCGGAGGCGGGCGCCGTCGACGCCTCAGCGGTGGGAGCCGAGGAGGCAGAGGCCGCCGGAGCCTCCTGTGCGGAGGCGACGGAGGCGGGCAGGCAGGCGACAAGCACCAGAGCAGGCAGAGTTGCGCGCCGAAGCGCACGGGCAGATGGGGGCATGGGTCCTCGAGTGGTCCGCCTACGAGGTCAGCTGACGGGCTCGCGATCCAGAAGCGCTGAGACGCTTCCTGTGGATTGACCGCTACACGTGGCACGCCACGCGATTCGCCCCGGCCGGCGTGGTGCACGCCGGCAAGTGGGTCCCCCGCTCCAGCGCCGCAGGACGGCGCCGAACTCGGCAGTTCGATTTGCCGGAAGAACCTTAGAGGTGCATTCCGGTGATACTCCGTGAGGCTGCCCACACTCCGAAGCGGACTGCTTGACCTCCGCCGACCGGCGCGCTAACGCGATCGCCAGCCGGTCGGAAGTCGCTTCGAGCCTTAGGCGAACTCGGGCTCCGGGAGGACGCCTTCGACGGCCGTCCGCAGCTTCGAGAGGCCAAGGCGGATGCGGCTCTTGACGGTGCCGAGCGGCACGTCGACCCGCGATGAGATCTCCTCCGCCGTGAGCCCGCCCCAGTAGGCCAGCACGACGGCCTCACGCTGAGCGACCGGAAGCTCCCCGAGCGCCCGGCGAACGGTCTCGGCCCGGTCCTCGGCGATCGCCGCCGCCATCGGCTCGGCCGCGCCGACGGGCTCGGCCCGCTCGACGACGGCCGTCAGACGATCCTGGGCGCGCCCAGCCGCCTGGCGCTCGCGCCAGAGGTCAAGGGCACGCGAGCGCGCCATGAGACGGAGGTACGACGCGAGCTCGCCCCGCGAGGCGTCGAACCGGTCCGGACGGCGCCAGAGGCGGACGAACACGTCGTGGGTGACGTCGTCGGCCTGCGTCGCGTCCTTGGTGATGCGCAGGGCGGCATGGAAGACCGTGCGGCGGTGCTCGCGATAGATGCGATCGAAGGTGGCGGTGTCGGCGATGTCCATGACGGGATCCTTGAGCGGTGAACCTTCAACAAGAGGCGACTTCAAGCTTACAACCTTGAACAACCGTCGGCCCTGGTTCTCGTGAACGTCACACTATCGCCCGGAACGACGGGGCCCCTAGCCCTGTTCATGGTCC
>JAURVW010000365.1 GCA_030655275.1 Solirubrobacteraceae bacterium | reverse complement strand
AAGGTGTCCAGGCAAGGCGAAATCGCTTGACAGCGGTGTGGGCACTGTCAAAATCCATCTCGTTCGTGAAGATTGCGTCTGGCGTGGGCAAGAAAAAAGCCCACAAGTCCCCGGCAAGGGACTCATGGGCTTCTTTCACGGACGGGCTAGTTGGAGCGGATCCCACTACCGACGACCGGACTTGGCAGTCAGCCTATGAGCTTACCCTCATAGGGCGTCATCGGCAACAAGATGCTCCTCAGCGCTCGGGCAACCGGGCAGCTTGAAGGAGGTCGCCATGCGCGCCAATTCCCTCAAGAGCGTATTTGTGAATGCATACACCCGCTTCCGTCTCGGAAAGCTGGAGAACGTGCGTCAGCATTTCCGCTCTTTCCCCCACCAGTACGACCTGTTCGCGTAAGCGACGGGCTCGATCTACCGGCACCTTGTCGCAAGGCAGGAAGCCGCTTTTGAGGTAACCCCGGAAAGATTCTTCCGTGGGGCCATTACTGAGACACCCCGGCGCCGCTGCTCTGAAGTTCGTTGAGCGCGCGCTGGGGGTTGTCGTAAACGAGCTTGCCGTCGCCTTGCTCAAGGAAGTGCGTCTGTCGAGGTTTGAACTACAGTGGTTTCGATCTTGTTCTGGCTTGGCTGCCTGGAGGAGACGAACGAGTTCACGCCAGCGCCTGTGACCAAGTACGTGAGGTACATGCCCAGGATGTCGAAGTTCAGGGTCTGCTTGTCAGCGAACCTGATGACGATCCATGTGCTGACGATCACGCCGATCAGGTAGCAGAGCTTGTACGGAGACGCACGGTTGTCGTTGCTGTCGATGATCAGGTGTTCCCACTTCAACGGAGTGAGGGGGTTCTTGCTCGCCTTGCCGAAAAGCCACACGAAGAAGATCAGCGTGCTCAAGGTGAACCAAGTGGCACCCGTGAACGGTAGAGCTGTGAAGAACTGGGAGGCGAAAGAGGTGATCGAAGTGAGCATGAGGTGGCCGGCTGCAGTCCCTTATTTACAGCTTCGGCCGGATAAATAAGGGGTTACAAACGAGAGGGTGCTATGGCTACGACCCCACCAACACCACCAAAGGCATCACCATCCCCGCTTCGCTGTCGCTCAAGGACCTGCTCA
>JAURVW010000364.1 GCA_030655275.1 Solirubrobacteraceae bacterium | reverse complement strand
CGAGCAGGTTGGCGCCTTCCTGGTTTGTGTCGGCGAGGACGAGGCCGTCGGCGCCGGTCTGCAGGGTGTTGATCATCGCCTTGGTGAAGTCCTGGCGGGTCTGCACCACCGAGAGTGACGAACCGAGCGACGAGGCCTGGGTGCGCAGGGTGGTGAGGGCGGCGGTCAGGTCCGAGCTCAGCGCGTCGAGCTGGGCGTTGTCCACGAACTGGCCGTTGGTGGCGAGATCAATGCCGAGATTGGTGCTGTTGATGGCGAAGCTGTTGCCTGCCGCGTCCTTGGTCTGGACATCGATCGACGACGTGCCGTTCTCGTTGAAGTTCAGCTTCAGCGTGTCGCCGTTCAGCAGGTTGACGCCGTTATAGCTCGAGTCGCCGGTGACCTTGTCGATCTGGCCGCGGAGATTGTTGAACTGGTTGAGCAGGCTCTGGCGCACGGAGCTAAGACCGCCGCCCGAACCGGCAGCCAATGTCTGCGTGTCGGTCGCCTTGCCGGTGACGCCAGCGGCCGTCAGGCCGTTCACGGCAACGGCTGCTGTGGTCAGGTTCTGCAACACGAGATGACCACCGGCGTCCTTCGATGCCTTGACCTGCGAGGTCAGGCTGGAATGCGAATTCACCGCCGAGACGATCTGATCAACAGTGAGCGGTGTGCCGACGACACCATTGGTCGAGGTGCCGCCGTTGGTCAGACCGAGAGCGGCCGTGGTGCCGTTGGCGTTGCCGACGGCGTCGCTGACGGTGATGTTGTTGCCGGTCGACGAGGTCAGGACCAGATGGTTGGTGCTGTCGAGCGAGGCTTGGACCGACGCCGTTGGCCCGAGAGCAGTGTTAATCTTGCCGACGACCTGGGCCATCGTGTCGCCGTTCGCCAGGGCGACGGTGACGGGTGCGCCGCCGGTGACGTCGGCGCTGGTGATGGTGATCGAGCCGGCGCCTGCGCTGATTGCGGCGGTCGTTGTGCCGGTCAAGGAGGCGGCAGTGACGCCGGGGTTGGTGTTGATGTCGACCGCGACGCCGTTGGCGACGCTGAAGGTCAGCTTGTTGTTGGTGGCGTTCGAGGTGTTGGTGGTGCCGGAGAGGGTCAGCGC
>JAURVW010000363.1 GCA_030655275.1 Solirubrobacteraceae bacterium | reverse complement strand
GATCGCAGCGAGGGCGGGCCTTATGCGGACGCCCTGCGCCGCATCCACGCAGCGTTCGGTGCCATTGAACTGGAGACGCTGCTCGCCTCGGGTGCCGCCCTCGACGAGGCCGGGGCGGATCGCCTGCTGTTTTCGGCGGAGGATTCGGCAGCAGCGTCCGGCTGAGCGCGCAGACGCCCCGCGAGACACCACGCCAAGTTTTGAGACGCGGCGCGGCAGACAGCGCGGGGCGCGATTTCTACGATGCAGCGATCCGAACTTCCGATCGCTCGTCCGATGAAACCCGCCACCCCCGACGCCGCCTCCAACCTCGCACCGATCGACTTCGAGACCGACATCGCCGAGCTGCCGTTGCACGGCACGCTGCCGCCCGGTCTTCGCGGCACGCTGGTGCGCAACGGACCGAACCCGTTGGTGCCGCGCCCCGGTGCGCACTGGTTTTCGGGCGACGGCATGCTGCATGCCTTTCGCATCGAGCGCGGCCGCGTCTCGTACCGCAACCGCTGGGTCCGCACGCAGCGGTTCGAAGCCGCGCGATCGAGCGGCATGAACCTCGATCGCGGCTTGCAAGCCAGTCGACCGGACCGGCAACTCGAAGCCGACGACGGCGTCGCCAACACCCACGTCGTCGCGCACGCCGGCCGCATGCTGGCGCTCGAAGAAGCGCACCTGCCGATCGAGGTGGTTTGCGGCACGCTCGAGACGCGCGGCGTCTTCGACTTCGGCGGGCCGCTCGGCGAGCGGTTCACGGCGCACCCGAAGACCGATCCGCGCACCGGCGAGATGCTGTTCTTCGGCTACGGCACGCCGGAACCGCTTTCGCGCGGCATGAGCTTCGGTTCGATCTCGCGCGGAGGTCGCGTGCAGCGCTTCGAGCGTTTCGAGGCGCCGTTCGCGAGCATGGTGCACGACTTCGCGATCACCGCGAACCACGTGATCTTTCCGGTCATGCCGCTCACCGCGAGCCGCGAACGTGCGATGGCCGGCTTGCCGCCGTACGCGTGGGAGCCGGCGTACGGCACGCAGGTCGGCGTGTTGCCGCGCGGCGGCGATGCATCGCAAATCGTCTGGTTCCGCGGGCCGCCGTGCTTCGTCTTCCACACGATGAATGCGTGGGAAGAGGGCAGCAGCGTGTTCGTCGACCTGATGCAGTTCGAGCGCCCGCCGCTGTTCCCGTCGCCCGACGGCCGCCCGGCCGCGGGCGCGGACGAGACCGCGCGGCTCACGCGCTGGCGCATCGACCTCGACGACCCGCGCCGAGAGTTCGTGCGCATGCCGCTCGGCATGGTGACGGGCGAGTTCCCGCGCATCGACGAGCGTCGCATGGGCCTGCCGTACCGCCACGGCTGGCTGGTCGGCAACGTCGACGGCGTTGGCGATCCGATGCAACCGGGGC
>JAURVW010000358.1 GCA_030655275.1 Solirubrobacteraceae bacterium | reverse complement strand
CGAGCATGACGCTTATCAGAACTACATGCCCGAGAGTAAATACCTGCGGGTTTACTCACGTCTCTACAGTCGTCTGCCCAGTTCTCGCGTACTGGTTTCCGGTGCTCTAGTAGCGCGCCGGATGCGAGCTGAAAACATTGATGCAGTGTTCGTTTCGAAGGGATATGACGAACAGATGCTGCACAACACCCACAGTGTTCGGGACATTCCGGTGGCTTTTCTGGGCAGTCTGAAAAGTACGGAATACGCGCAGCGCAGGGCGCTCCTTGAATCCCTTTCCCTGCGTACAGGCATGTTGGTGGGGCGCACTAAATCGGGCACCGAATATCTGGAAATGCTCAATCGCATCAAGGTTTTCGTGAGCGCCGATATCGGCATGAATGAATTCATGATCAAGAACTTTGAAGCGATGGCGTGTGGCTGTGTATTGCTGGCCTGGAGTCAGGGTGAAGAAGACCAATTGCTGGGCTTCCGGGATATGCACAATACGGTTTTCTATCGCTCTGAAGATGAGGCCGTGGAAAAACTCCAGCTGTTGCAGAGTGACCCGTTGCTGACGGCTCGTATCGCCCGTAACGGGCAGGCATTCGCCGAGAGCCAGTATTCCTTTGCTCGAGTGGGGCGCGCACTCGCTGCCGAGATTCAGCGTGAAATGCGTCCCTGGCAAGCGCCTTCAGTGTTGACTCGCCTGTGGGTGAAGTTGCGTTACGGTATGCAGGTTCCAGAGTAATCATGGAAAACCAGCGACCTCAAGCCGATGAACCAATGGCGCTGGATGCGCTGCCAGGTGGGTATCAGTCTGTTCCTGACGGGCTGCCGCAGGCGCTGAAGGATTGCCTGCGCAAGGCACCCCGGGTTCTGCTGGTCGCCAACAATCCAGCCATTACCCGGGACGATTTCGAGGCGCTGAACATCGGCGCCGATGATGTCGTCGTCAGCTTCAACAACTGTGTCCTGGCGCCGCTGCTTTCCCCACAAAGCGTTAATCTCTTCGTTCATGGCTTCAATTCGCCGGACGCCTATTTTTTTGGTCTTCCTTACGGGCCGCAAGTGCAGCGGCTTTTCAGGCAGGCTGACGCGCAGTGCTTC
>JAURVW010000350.1 GCA_030655275.1 Solirubrobacteraceae bacterium | reverse complement strand
GGCTGCGCTTTTCAACGGGCTCCCTATGCTGTCGCCACTGCCGTGGACTAATGCCAAACCAGCGGCGGAACGCCCGGGAGAAGGCGCTAGCTTCGGAGTAGCCGAGCAAAGGAGCAAGCTCGGAGATCGGCAAATGATGTTGCAACAGATAGTGCGTTGCCAGTTCACAACGGGTCTTGTCCACTATGACAGTAAAGGACACACCTTGATCGCGCAAACGACGCTGCAAAGAGTAACTACTCAACCCCATCTTTTCTGCAACAACTTCCATGACTGGCTCACCACTTAACAACTGGTTGCGTACCTGCACGATAGTGTCGTCCACGATATTGGGGAGCGTCTTTTCCTGAGTGTTTAACTGACGAATGGCGTCCTGCATAACGATTAGCAGCGTAGGATCGCTGGCTGGCATTCTGCGCCCCAGATTTAGCTTGGGAATGATCAGAGAATTGCACTGCTGCTCGAAATAGACCGGGGCATTGAACAGGCGGCAGTGTTCGTGCCAGGACTCGGGTCGTGGATGCTCGAAGTGCACTGCGCGAGGCGCCCACTGGCTACCCAGCACATGCCGTATCAGGTTGTTTATGATCCCCAGGGACAGCTCTGCATCCTGGCGCTTGCTGAGAATGGCACGGTGTCGCACTTGATAGTCAAACCGGTAGCACTCGCCATCGTCGACCAGGCATATGAGGCTATTTTGTTGATGGTAGGGAAAAGCGCGGGCTACATTGATCAAAGCCTGCTCGACCGTAGATGAACACAGCCCGATGTAACCAAGAAGCCCCAAGGCTTGGGGTTGGAACTGATGGCCATAGTAAAGGCCAAAGTTATCGCAGCCCGACTGATGGGCGGCCTCTTCAAAAACCTGGCAGTAGTTCGCCAAGCCAAGGCTTTGGGTCGGATGTTGCAGGTCTTCCGGGTTGATACCTGACATTCCCAGAATTCGGTCAGCATCTCCGCCATGCTCCTTGATGAACATACAGAGACCCGTCGCTGCCGCTGCCAAAACGCCGGTGTTACGGTTGCCAAGGGT
>JAURVW010001019.1 GCA_030655275.1 Solirubrobacteraceae bacterium | reverse complement strand
AGGGTGGAGCCGGGATGGCTCCGCGGCCCCGCGCGGGGCCGGAACGAGGCTAGGACTCGTCGGAGAGGGTGTCGATCTCCTTGACCTCACGGTGACGGTCGTCGCCCAGGAGCACCTGGTAGAGGCCGGCAGCGAGGAGCGCCGCGACGAGCGGGGCGAGGATGTAGACGACGAGGAACGCGAGGATGTTCTCGGTGCCGCCGGCGCCGGCGTAGTCGTTGCCGACGATGGCCGGACCGAGTGCGCGGGCCGGGTTGAGCGCGCCACCGGTGAACGGCGCCGTGATCAGGTTCGCGACGCCGAGCGCCGTACCGATGATGATCGGCGCGAAGCGGCGGTCGCCGCCCGGAGCCACCGCGGTGGCGATGACGGCACCGATGAGGATGAACACGCCGATGGCCTCGAAGATGAAGCCGCCGCCGAGGCCGTCCTTGCCGACGACGAGCGAGCCGGCCGGCGCAGCGGCGCCGAGGTTCGCGAGGTTCTGGGGGTCGGCGGTGAGGGCGACCCAGAGGAGGAAGGCAGCGGTGATGCCGCCGAGGATCTGGACGACGATGTAGCCGATGGCGTTCGCCGGGCTGATCTTGCGGAGCGCGAGGAGCGCGACCGTGACGGCCGGGTTGAAGTTGCCGCCCGAGAAGCGGCCGAACGTGGCGATCAGGACGGTGAGCGCGAAGGCGTGCACGATGCCGATGGTGATGAACTCGGTGTAGCCGATGCCACCGTCCGAGTTGGCCGTTGCCGTGGCGCCGATCGCGAAGACGAGCAGGAGCGTCCCGACGAACTCGGCCACGTAGGCGGAGGCCCCGCGCGTCGGCACGGAGCTGGAGGCCCGGCGCGTTGGCACGGAGCTGGTGGGTGTACGAGCAGATGAAGCCATAGCGATGGCGATCCTAACCACACGCCCACCCGAAAGGCGTCAGCGTGCCACCGGGCACAGTTGAGGACGGCCCGATCGGGGGAATCCGCAGACTGGCCGCAAACCGGGAACTTCCTGAAGAGGAAGACGCTCCGGGTATGAGTGCGGACGCGCCTCGCGCGCCTCGTGACCGACCGGTTACTGCGCGCGGATGCGCTTGAACTCGCTCACGACCGACTGCGGCCGACCCCACGTCGGGACGACCTCGACGCGGCCCGTGCGCACGCTCGTGACGGTGAGCTCACCCTCGATCGTGACGTCGTCGAGCAGACGGAGCGCGGCGTGGACCGCCGGAACCGCCGCGGCGTGCCCGAACTTGTGGGCGACGAGCAGCTTCCAGTGCTGGTCGTGCTTGGAGTACGGCTGCGCGTTGCAGGTGGTGAGGAGCGTCGCGGCGTCGATGTACCGGCTCTCGTCGGCGATCCGCAGATCGAGTTCGAGATTGGTCCAGTCGCTCGGAAGGGAGTCGACGATGGACTGGAAGGTGTCCGCGAGCGCCATGGGGGCAGCGTACCGCCTCGCGCGCCGGCAGCCCACGCGGAGCGTGGACCGAGCACTCTTCCCGACGCCCTCGAAGTTACACCGCTGAAAGTTGTAGGTTCCGTCCATGTCTGCGCCGACGCAAGTGGCCATCGACGAGCCGTTCACGCTCCCGTCCGGTGGCACGCTGCCGAACCGGCTCGTGAAGGCCGCACTCTCCGAGCAGCTCGGCACGCTGGGCAACGCGCCGACGCCCCGCCTCGAACGGCTCTACCGCCAGTGGGCCGACGGCGGCTTCGGCCTCATCATCACCGGCAACGTGATGGTGGACCGTCGGGCGCTCGGCGAGCCGCGCAACGTCGTGGTCGAGGACGACCGCGACCTCGCGGCGCTGACGTCGTGGGCCGCCGCGACGAAGTCCGGTGGTGGGGCCGCCTGGGTGCAGCTCAACCACCCCGGCCGCCAGTCGCCGCGGATCCTGTCGCTGCGCCCCGTCGCGCCCTCGGCGGTCGGCCTCAAGCTCTCGGGCCAGTTCGCGCGCCCGAGCGTGCTCACCGAGGCGCAGATCCACGAGATCATCGAGCGCTTCGCGACGACCGCCGAGACCGTCGTGCGCGCGGGCTTCGACGGCGTGCAGATCCACAGCGCCCACGGGTACCTCTCGAGCCAGTTCCTCTCCCCCATCACGAACCAGCGCACCGACGCCTGGGGCGGCGATCCCGAGCGACGCATGCGGTTCCTGCTGGAGGTGGTGCGTGCCACGCGCGAACGGATCGGTCCGAAGGCCGGGCTCGGCGTGAAGCTCAACTCCGCCGACTTCCAGCGCGGCGGCTTCACCGAGGAGGAGTCGATGGGCGTCGTCGAGGCGCTCTCCGCCGAGGCGGTCGACCTCCTCGAGATCTCCGGCGGCACCTACGAGCAGACCGCGATGATGGGTGGGGCCAAGCAGCAGCGCGAGAGCACGCGCCTG
>JAURVW010000346.1 GCA_030655275.1 Solirubrobacteraceae bacterium | reverse complement strand
CAGGCTGCTCGGCACCGGAGCCTGTGCACTGAGCCGTGCCTGCCCTGTGTTGGTGTTCGACACCACGCTCATGCCGCCGCCGCCCGCGCCGAGGTTCACGCCTTGCTTTTTGGTGCTGTCGTCCACGTCGACGTTCATGGTGGCGGAGCCGCTCGCGCCGCTCAATTGCTTGGTGGTCAGCGTCCTTTCCGTGTCTTCCTTGGGCGGTGTCGCTGGCGGCGTGGCCGCGACCGCACCGCCAGCCGGCGCTGCACCGCCGGCCGGCGCAGCAGCAGCAGCAGCACCTGCGGCTGGCGGCACGACGGCGGTGGGGCGGGACCCGCCGAGGGTGGGGCCCGCGGCGCTGCCGGTCGGTTTGGGCGCGGCACTGCCGGTCGTGGGCTGCGTACTGGTCCACGGCGCGGCGGCGGGCGAACTGCCGGCGGGGCTCGTCGTGGCCGGGGTGGTGCTGGTGCCGGAGGCCGGCGGTGTCGTCGTCGTGCCAGCCGCCGGGGTCTTCGGCCGCGTGCCCTTCTTCTCCAGTTCCTCGCTGGCACCGGCCGCCGAGGCCTGCGCGCCGAAGCTCACGCCCTTTGACGTGCTCACCGCGTCCTTCGCCACGAACGCGCCGCCGGCGTTCACAGTGGTGGGACCGACGCCGCTGGCTTGGGTGCCGGTCATGGTGGTGTCGCCGCCCGACTTGAAGGCGACGCTGCCGCCGGTGCTGCCGAAGCTGCCGCCGGTGGCGGTGTCGCGGTCGCCCACCTGCACGCCGACGCCACCGGTGCCGGCGCCGCTGCCCTGGTTCACGCGGTAGCTCTTGGTGGCGCCTTGGCCGACCTGCTGGATGCCGATGCCGGCCGACACCGATGCCGCCACCTGGAACGCGTCGATCGATGCGTTGTCGCGGGACGCGTCGATGCTGAGGTTGCCGCCGGCCGCCACGTTCACGTCGCCCTTCGCGGCGACTTGCGGGCCGACCATCGTCATGTCGCCGCCCGACTGCAGCGTCACGCCCTGGCCGCTGCCGATGGCCACCACGCGGTCGCCGCTGCGCGAGGTCTGCGACTGCCCGTAGTTCATGCTGGCGCTCACGCTCACCTGGTTCGCGCCGGCCGTGGCCGAGACGGCGCCGCCGCCGCCGCGGCTGGTGGCGCTGGCGCTGTCGCGCGCCGCATCGAGCGCGAGCGTGCCACCGGCGTTCACGTTCACCGGGCCTGCGGCGGCGATCTGCGTGCCCTCCAGCCGCGCGTTGCCGGTGGTGGTGACGTTCACGCCGCCGCCGGCGTTGATGTCGCCCGTCACCGCGGTGCTGCGCTTGTCGCTGGCCTCGTTGCGCGAGCCGTAGGCGCTCACCGTGCCGGTGTTGTTGACCAGGTCGTAGCTGGCGGAGCCGCCAGCCGCGGTCGACTCCGAACTCGATTTGCCGGTGTCGGCCGCGGCCTGAAAGTCGAGCGAGCCGGCCGCGATGTTCACGTCCCGGCCCGCCCGGATCTGCGTGGCCTGCAGCGTGGTGCCCTGCTTCGACGTGCTGGTCATGGTGCCGCCCACGTTGATGGTGGATGCCCGCGCCGTGGTGCTCGATGCCGAGCTTGCTTCCTGCGCCAGGTCGAAGCTCGCTGCGACGCCGGCGCCGGCCATGGCGCCCGCGCCCAGCCCTGAGTTGCCCTTGTTGATGCTGTTGGCCGAGCCGGTGCCGCCGGGGTCTGCGCCGCCCGCTGCCGGCGCGGCCGGGCCGGCCGCAGCG
>JAURVW010000343.1 GCA_030655275.1 Solirubrobacteraceae bacterium | reverse complement strand
CGAGCCCGAAGGCGACGGTCGCAACGTCGTCGTGCTGTCGCTGCCGGTGAGGGGCACCACGCAGCCGGCGACCACCGACGTCGCCGCCAGCCTCCTGCGCGGCCTGATCGACGACTACTTCGACACCTACGGGATCCCGATCCGGGCCGAGGCCGCTCACATCATGCCCACCGGCTCGATCCCCGGATCGCTGTCCTACTCGCTCTCGACCTCGCTCAACGCGGCCTCGCCCGGTGCCTTCTGGACCTACGCGAACGAGATCCGCACGGCCGTCGAGCAGGCGCTCGAGGATCTCCCCAAGAACCTCGCCCGGCCCGACCGCGACACCGCCCACATCATCGCCGCCCTCAGGCATGCCGAGCGGCTCGAGGACACCGAGGACTGAGCCGCGGCACCCCTGGAATACGCAAAGCCCCGGCACCAACCGAAGTCGGTGCCGGGGCTTTGCGTGTGTCCCAGGTCGGGTGTCCAATCCGTCCTACTCCCTTCATCGTCAGGTGGCCCGCTCGCTTGAAGGTTGGTCCAGCGACTTTCGACGCAAAGTCGCGAATCCGGGGTAAGTTGGCCTGCCCGAACTCGTCGAGTCGAGCCCGGAAATCGGTGGATCTGACGCACCCTGACCGTTTTCGTAGTCAGGTCGTCCACGGGGCCCGCGACTGCCCCACGAATCGCAGGTGCAGAACGGTGCGGATCAATACGCTGAGTTCCAGGCCTTCCCCGGTCGGTCCCACCGAAACTCGCGGCCCGCGCCCGAGTTAGAGAAGACGCGGCCCCTGGCTGCAGCCCGATGTTCGACGACCCCAGCACCCGCCGCCACTTCATCCGCAACGCCGGCCTCGCCGGTGCGGCCGTGTCGGTCCCGGCGTGGGTGACGCAGGCGTTCCCGGACGTCGCCGACGCCGCGTCGTTCTGTCCCCACCCCAACCCGATCGTCACCGAGAACCACTGCACGGATCCGTTCACGTTCTCGGGCGACTTCCAGTTGCGCAACCCGACCACCGTGATGGCCGGCTTCGCGCGGCAGCCGTCGGTGAACATCGGCCAGTCGATCGACCTGTCGATCTCCGGTCCGAACAACTACCTCCCGCCCTCGGGCACGGCCCCGCTGGAAACGGTGCAGGTGGACGTGTTCCGCCTCGGCTACTACGAGGGCTACGGCGCGCGAAAGGTGTGGTCGAGCCCCGGCGGCATCTCGACCTTCCAGAAGGTCAACGGCGCCGGCGTCGCCGACAACGCCGGCTCGCGCAAGCCCGCGAGGCCGAGCTCCACGTCGACCGGTGTCCTCGGCCATGCCGACGACCGCACGATCGTCACGGTCCCCGCCTCCGTCCTGGGCGTGAGCGGCGTGTACCTCGCCCGGTGCAAGTGCAACTGGACGGAGTACCCGCCGAATGTCGCGCCGGTCGCTCGCTCCGGCGACTCGCACATCGTGTTCGTGGTGCGCGACGACGGCCGCAAGCGCGACGTGCTCGTGCTGCTGCCGTCGAACACGTGGCAGGCCTACAACTACTTCACCGGCCGCTCGCTCTACACCAGCGGATCCAAGATCAACTCGCCGGGTTCGATCGTGCCCGTCACCGGGACCGAGCGCGCCGCCAAGGTGAGCCTCGACCGGCCCTTCGGCAACTACGTCTCCTCGTACGACTGGCTGCTGCGCGCGGAGTTCCCGGCGATCTGGTGGCTCGAGAAGCACGGCTACGACGTCGCGTACACCGAGGACGTCGCCCTGCACGTCCCGCCCGTGCAGGCGCTGCCCGCCCGGTCGAAGGCGCTGATGATCCTCGGTCATGGCGAATACTGGAGCCAGTCGATGCGCGACGGCGTCGAGGCGGCGCGAGACGCAGGCACGTCGATCTACAACCTCGGCGCGAACACGTGCTACTGGAAGGTGCGGTACGAGACGGCCGACGGCGCGCAGGCCTCGAGCATCGCCAACGCGCGCGTGCTCGTGTGTTACAAGACGATCGAGGGCGGCTTCAGCGACCTCCACGATCCCGACCAGAAGACGCCGCTCAACAACGGCGACGCGGTCGTCACGCAGGCCGATCCGGTCTCGCCGACGACGACCTGGCGCGACCCGGGCAAGTCGCCGTCGATGACCCGTCCGGGCACGTGGTCGGCGACGCCGTCGACGTACGTCGGACCGAACCGCCCGGAGTCCGCGCTCTTCGGCGTGCAGTACATCGGCGCTGACGACAAGGACAACCGCCCCTTCACCATCCCGGCCGACAACGGCGCCGGCGAGTTCGGCGGGCATCGCGCCTGGCGGTACTGCGGGATCCCGACCACCGGCATCGAGTTCAGCCGCACGTTCGTCGGGTGGGAGTGGGACGGCGTGCCGCAGCCCGGCCAGCCATTCACCGCGACGCCGGCCGTGAAGGCGGGCACGCCGGGGATCCAGCGTCTGAGCGCGAGCGACCCTCGCCTCGATCAGCCCGCGGCGTCGAACGCGCAATACGTGACGGATGCCGGCCGGCGCTACTCGGTGGTCGGGCAGAACGCGCAACCTCCGGCGGGTGGCACCGCGCTCGCAAGCGCGATCACCTACACGGCACCCAGCGGCGCGCTCGTGTTCTCGGCCGGCACCATCATGTGGAGCTGGGGCCTGGGGCCGCACTTCGTGCACCGCTTCAAGGACACCTACGCCGATTCGCCGGTGGACTCCTCGGACGACCGCATCTCGCAGGCGACGGCGAACCTGCTCGCCGACGGTGCCATCTTCCCGCTCACGCCCACCGGACTCCTGTTCGACGGCGCGGGCATCCCGTCGCCGTCACCGGGCCCCGGCGCGACGCCCACGCCCACGCCGACGCCAGGAGCGACGCCGACGCCGACTCCCGGAGCAACGCCGTCGCCGACCGCCTCTCCGACGATCGACCCGACCCCGCTCGCCACGGCGACCGCCACGCCGCTCGCGACACCGGTGATCACGCCGATGGTCCCGCCCACGACGCCACCTCCGCTGCTGTCGCCGTCGCCTTCGCCCGTTCCGAGGACGACGCCGACCGCGCTGCCCACACTCACGGTCGCGCTCGCGTCGTCGAAGGTGAGTCGCACGGGCAAGCTCACGGCGCGCGTGACGGCGAAGACCGCCCTGCCCCGCGCGGTGACCGGGCGGATCGCGCTCACCGAGGGCAAGACGACGATCGCGTCGGCGAGCTACAGGATCGCCGCGAAGGGCAAGCGCTCGGCGGCCATCGATCTCAAGCTCACGACGAAGGCGCGCAAGCACCTCGCGCAGCAGAAGCGCGAGCGGCCGCTCGCGAAGGTCACGATCGTCGAGGGCGGCAAGATCGTGCGCACCGACTTCACGCGGCTCACGATCCGGCCGTACAAGGCGCCGAAGGCGTAACGGCCGTCGGTCGCCGCGCTTGGCGGCGCGGCCGACTCGTCGAGGTAGCCCGAGCGAGCTCACGGTGGTGGAGAACGCAGTCGGGCCCCGCTCCGGCCCGCCTCTCGGCGGTGGAGCAGGGCCCGAAGGCGATCGGGTGTGGACGGCCCCCCAGCCATCCACACCCTGGGCACGCGGAGGCCCCCACCGGGCCGCCGCGCGACGTCTGGGCGCTAGGCGGTGACCGCCGCGCGCGCAGCTTCGGCCGCCGCCGCATTGCGCTCACGCTGGAGCACGGCGCCGACGGTGGTCGCGAGCGACTGGAGCAGTTCGCGGGTGATGTCCGCGAGGGGCAGCTCGTCGTTGAACAGCAGGAACATCCCGCCGATCGTCTCGTGACCGCAGATGATGGGCACGACGATCGCCTGGGTGCGCAGCGGAACGCCGAGCATCTTGAGCGACTCGTCGCCGAGCCAGTCGACCTCGGCATCGGCGATGGCGCGTGCGATGTCGCAGTCGCCGGCGATGTCGATGGTCTTCGGCGGGATCGTGCCGCGGACGGACGTGGCCGTGCGCAGGTGACCGGCGTGGATGGTGGCGAGGAACGCGTCGGCGCCGCCCGTGCCCTTCACGAGCTCGGAGAGCGCACGCTGCGCGCTGGCGATGCCGTGCTCCTGCTGGAGCGCCTTGCGGGCCTCACGGGCCGCCGCACCCCAGACCGCGGTCTGCTCGACGGCGGACGAGCCGGGAACACCCGGGACGTGACGCTGCGCGGCACCTTCGGGAAGCTGCACGAGGACGACGACGGCCTCGGTCGACATCTCCGGCGGAACGCGCCAGGCGACGGAGCGACGCTCGGCCGGGAAGGTGCCGATCCAGTCGGCGTGCGTGATGACGTTGACGTCGGAGCCTTCACCGATCAGCAGGCGCTGGATCGTCGCGCGGGCGCTCGGGCCGAAGGCGGGGAGCTCGTCCATCAGGCTGCTGCCGACCTCGGGAGCGTCCGGCGCGGCCTGCGTGGCCCCGTTGGTCCAGACGACGGAGAGCGGCTCGGGACCGGCGATCGCGATGGCCGGCGTCGGCGCATGGTCGAGCGCGGCACCGAGCGAGCCGAACGTGGGGCTCTCGTTGCGGTTGGCGAGCGTCTGCTCGATCGCCTCGGCGAGCGGCACGCCCTGGTCGACGGCGCGGCTCACGGCGATGACGTGGCGGACGTCCTCGGCCGGGTAACGGCGGACGTTGTTGCGGCAACGCACGGGCTGCGGGAAGTCGTGACGACGCTCCCACGTACGCAGGCGCTCACGGCCTACACCGGTGAGGCGGACCATCTCGGCCGCACTGATGGTGACGACCTGCGGGTCGCTGCCCGGGGCCGGCGGCACCGAACGCAGTGACGGCCTCGAGGCCGTGAACATCTCCGGGACGACCCGGACGGAATCGTGACTGTTGGTCTGTGTTGACATTGGCTGCTCTCTCTTTGCTTGGGCGGCAAAGGTCCGACTCGCGTGCCCATGATGAGCGGCGGTGTTCCAGCGCGGGATTTGGATCCTGAGTGGTGCGGCTCCCCTATTGAGGTGCCACTCCAGTTGCGCCATGTTAACACCGGAACCGGGGCGGAACGCAAGTTCCGTTCACAAGGTGTTCATTCTCGTTCGCCCCATTTCTCGGGCGGGAATCATCATTCCGGACCCGAACACCGTACGGGGATATGGGAATGCCCCTGGACACCGGGGAATGCGGCCGAAATGGAACTGCGGTCCGTCTGCAGAGCCTGCCTAGCGTGTTCTCTCGTCGTTCATTTCGGCTGGCGCGCGGGCGGTCGAATCGTGGTCCAGATGTGACCCGAATGGGCCGCGCCCGATCTCGACCGCGACCGTTTCGCCGTCGCCGTACCCCTCTGACCGGCATCAGGTCGACTGGTCGCGGTGGGGCGACGCGTCGAGGCGGCAGGAGTCGCCGGACGCTACGCAGGTTGTGGTGGCCTGGACGTCGAGAACCTGCACAGCGCAGTCACCGCGCAAGGCGTCGTCCTACCGCTGCGCAGATTGCGGGGGCATGGACGTCGAGAACCTGCACAGCACAGGGAGCCGCCCGGCCGACTTCAGGCGAGGCCGCGGCCCCGCGGCTGCCTGCCGAGCCGCTGCCTCACGGCCGCCGCGCCACGGCCGAGTTCGAGGCACGCCAGGAGGGC
>JAURVW010000331.1 GCA_030655275.1 Solirubrobacteraceae bacterium | reverse complement strand
GAGGTAACCGCCCGAGGAGACCTGGGCGAGCTGCTCGACGACCGCGATGTAGGAGCCGAAGAAGCCTGCGGCCATGCCGGCGACGTAGAGGAACGGCAGCACGATCCAGGCCGCGAGGAGTTTCGTCGAGCAGAGGAAGGTGAGCGAGTCGACGCCCATGACCTCGAGCGCGTCGATCTCCTCGGAGATGCGCATGGCGCCGTGCTCGGCGACGATGCCGGTCCCGACCTTGGCGGCCATCATGTAGCCGAAGAGATACGGGACGAGCTCGCGGAGGTCGCACCAGGCGGTGAAGAGGGCGGCGTAGGCGGGGGCGCCGACGGCGGCCGTGTTGTAGCCACCCTCGATGCCGCACTGCAGGCCGATCACGAAGATCATGCCGACGATCACGAGACCGGACGAGACGATGATCAGGCCGGCCTGACGGACGACCTCACCCGTGAACGCGAAGACGCGCAGGGTGAAGATGTTCTTGATGACGCGCCCGGCGAACTGCGTCATCTCGCCGACGTTGCCGACGACCTCGCCGGCCGCGGAGTACTCGAGCCGGTTCTTGACGGACGGGCTCATCGGATGACCTGCAGCTCAGGATGGGTCGCGAGCAGGGTCTGCGTGAAGACGTAGTTGAAGGCGAACACGCCGATGAACGCGATGACGACCGCTTGGTTGACGGCGCGGCCGACGCCCTCGGCGCCACCTGACGCCGTCATGCCCTTGTAGCAGCAGACGATCGCGACGATCGCGCCGAAGAGCAGGCACTTGATCAGCGAGCCCCAGAGGTCGGTGAGCGACGCGTTCGTGAGGAAGGTCGAGAAGAACGGGGCGAACGGCTCGCCGTTGACGGCCGTCGCGATGAGACCACCCGAGATGCCGAACATGACCGCGTAGATGTCGAAGAGCGCGGCGACGACCATCAGGGCCAGGAAGCGCGGGACGACGAGGTTCTTGACCGGGTCGACGCCGAGGACCTGGAGGGCATCGAGCTCCTCACGGATCTTGCGGGCGCCCAGGTCGGCGGTAATGGCGGTGCCGGCCACGCCGGCGACCACGACGGCGGTCACGATCGGCGCGAACTCGCGGACGGCGGCGACGACGAAGAACGCGCCGAGGCGGTCCGGGGCGCCGAACAGGTTGAGGAAGTTGATGGCCTGCAGGCCCGGCGCGCCGAAGTTGATGGCGACCGTCGAGATCAGCAGCGGCAGCCAGCAGAGGCGCAGCGTGAAGAGGAACTGACCGACGAACTCCGGGCCGTACGGGAACGGCGGGCGGAGCGCCGACGAAACGGTGCGGCCGGTGAGCAGCATCATGCTGCCGACCTCGGCCAACGACTCACGGGCCGGGTTGAAGACCCGCGTCACGACGCTCATCGCACGCCAGCCTGGTTGTGGGACACGGGGCTCACTGCGGCGGAAGCGTATGCGATGTTCGACACAGACGTGGTGCTCCCCATGCAAGCCCGGCGCACGCGCAGCAACGGCAGGGCGGAGCGCTGCGGCGAAGAACGCCGGATGTCGGGGCGATGAGAAGGCACGGGCAGGTGGCGGTAAGGTTCGCCCGGTGCGGCGTCCCTCCCTGCTCATCTCATCACAGATGCCCGGCGCCCATGCCGACGGCATCCCAAGTACTGTCCCCGGCGTGCGACTGATCACGCTCGGATTCTTTTCTGCCCTCGCCCTCGGGGTGGCCGGATGCGGCAGCGTGTCGAGTGCCAAGGAAGAGCCGGCCGCCAAGCCCGTCCAGCTCGATGTGACGCAGGCGAAGTTCTCGAAGACGGTCCAGACTTCGGGCGACTCGGTCGTGCTGTCGATGACCATCACGAACGCCGGGTCGAACCCCGCCCCGAACGTGATCGTCTCGCTCGGCGGACTCGAGGAGACCACGCTCGAGAACCCCGAGGACGAGACGCGCATCCGCACGGAGAAGGACGACCTTCCCGATGCCACGAAGCGGGCGGCCTGGTTCATCGACGAGGCGCCGGCCGGCGGTCAGTACGGCGCCAGCACGCTCTACGAGGGCGGTGCTCTCGCCCCGGGTCGCTCCCGCACGCTGCGGTGGCGCCTGGGCGCTCAGCAGCCCGGCAAGCACACCCTCACCTACCGCGTCCTGAGCGGCCTCACCGACAACGAGGCCAAGGCCACCACGGGCCAGGGCATCTCGGGCGAGGTCTCGGCCACCATCGAGGCCAACGCCACCAAGTAGGCGCCGGCGCGCCGCGCCGCTGGGCTCGAGCCCGGCGGACCGAACGCCCGTTCCCGTCCGGCCCGGGTCGTAGGATCGGCCGGTGCGACTGCTCCACACCGCCGACTGGCATCTCGGCCGAAGCTTCCACGGCGCCGACCTGGGGCCGGCCCAGGAGCGGATGCTCGACCACCTCGTCGAACTCGCCCGGGATGAGCGCCCGGACCTGGTCGTGGTCGCCGGCGACGTCTTCGACCGGGCCTACCCCCCACTCGATGCGGTGGAGCGTTATGACGACGCCGTCGCCCGCCTCGCAGGCCTCAGGATCCCGGTCGTGATCACGAGTGGTAATCACGACTCCGCCATCAGGCTGGGGCTTCACGCCCGCGTCGCCGAATCCGCACAGGTACACGTGCGCACGAGGCTCGACCGCATCGCCGAACCCGTAAGGATCACTTCGTCTACCGGTGTTGACGGACTGTTGGTATACGCGATTCCGTACCTCGACCCGCCCACCACCGCCCCTGCGCTCGGCGCCACCGAGGCCAACCACACGGGGGTCGTCCGGGCTGCACTCGACCGCATCGATGCCGACCGCGCGCGCCATCCCGGGATCCCGGCGATGGTGGTGGGGCACGGCGTCGTGGCCGGCGGAATCCCCATTGCGTCCGAAGGCGTCTCCACCGCGGAGCGCTCGATCGATGTCGGCGGCGTGTCGGCGGTGCCCTCAGCACTGTTCGACGGCTTCGACTACGTCGCACTCGGGCACCTCCATCGCCCGCAGACCCTGGGCGATCGCATTCGCTACAGCGGAGCGCCGCTGGCGTTCGGCTTCGATGAAGCCGGCAACCGCAAGTCGGTCTCGATGGTCACCCTGGGCGACGGGGCGCCCACGATCGAGGCGATCGAGACGCCGGTGCCTCGGCAGATCGCCCGCGTCCGCGGGACGATCGAGGAACTCCTCTCGAGCGAGGAGCACGCGGGCGTCGAGGACGCCTGGATCGAGGCGACGGTCACGGACCGACTCCGTCCCAAACTCGCGATGGAACAGCTTCGCCGCCGGTTCCCGTACGTCCTCAAACTCGACCACCACCCCGAGGGCCGCGAGCTCGAGGGGCGTTCGACCGAGGACTACCGGGCACGCGTCCGCGGCCGCAGCGAGCAGCAGATCGCGTCGCAGTTCCTCGCCGAGGTGCGCGGCGGCATCGACGCCGACGACGCCGAGCGCCAGCTGCTCGTCGAGGCACTGGAAGCCTTCCAGCGCGAAGAGGCATTGAATTGAGGATCCACCGCCTCATCCTCGAAGGCATCGGGCCCTACGCCACCCGCCAGGAACTCGACTTCGACGAGCTCACGGCAAACGGCCTCTTCCTCTTCACCGGCCCCACCGGAGCCGGAAAGACGACCATTCTCGACGCCGTGGTGTTCGCGCTCTACGGCACGGTGCCCGGTGCACGCGGTGGCGACGGCAAACGCGACAAACGCGCGCGGGAACGGATCGTCAGCGACCTCCGAACGCTCGACACTCAGCCTAAGGTCGAGCTTGAGTTCTCGGCCGGCGGGCGCCGTTTCGTCGTGATTCGCAGCCCCGATCACGAGCGTCCGAAGACGCGCGGCGACGGGACCACCGTGGCCAAAGCCAGCGCCACGCTCGAGGAGCGGATCGGTGAGGACTGGGTCCCGAGATCGACCGACTTCTACGAGATCAGCGCCGAGCTGCAGACCGTGGTCGGTATGAACGCCGAGCAGTTCGCCCAGGTCGTCCTCCTTCCCCAGGGCGAGTTCGCGGGTTTCCTGCGCGCGTCGGTCGGTGACCGGCGCAAGGTGCTCGAGCGGCTCTTCCAGGTCGACCGGTATCAGTCGGCCGAGGACTGGTTCAAAGCCCGGGCCGACGAGGCCAAGGTCACCCTTCAGGAAGCGCGGTCCGATCTCGAGCACGTCGTCGAACGACTCACGGGCGCACTCGGCGACGCCGCCGGGCCCGACGAGGTGCGCCGTGGTCTCACGACACCGGATGAGATCGCCAGCTGGATCGCCGCTCGCGGCGTCGACGCCGAGGAGCGGGTCGAGCGCGCCCGGCACGAGGCCGCGACCCGCAAGGCGGAGCACGCCGCGATCGATCTCGCGCACGTCCGCGCGGCACAGCTCGCTGAGCTGACCGTGGCTCTCGAGGGCCGCGAGGAGGCGCTCGCCGAGCACGCCGCCCGACTGCCGAACGCCCGCAAGTGGATGGCGGGCGCGGTCGACGCCCGGACGGCCCAGGACGACGCCGCCTGGGAGCCCGCCGCTCGCGCCGCTCGCGGTCGCGCGGCCGAACTCAGCAGCCGCGTCGCCGACGAGCAGCG
>JAURVW010000318.1 GCA_030655275.1 Solirubrobacteraceae bacterium | reverse complement strand
CGACGCGGTCGCGGATCGGGGGACGGGCGCGTCTGCCGCGTGGAATGCGCTGGCCCCGGACTCCGAAGGGAAAGGTGCCGCTCAGTTTCGTGGCGACGATCGATCTCGCGCAGGCCGGTGCCTTCGCCCCGCTGCCCACCGACGGCACCCTCACGGTCTTCTACGACGGCGGCAGCAGCGACGAGTTCTCCGACCTGCGTGGCACGACCTCGGTGACCTGGTCGGAGGCCGGCACACGCTTCCGTGCGGTTGGCAACCCCTGGCGAGGCCGCTCGCCGGAGTGGCACGACCGCAAGCCCCAGTACGTGGCTGGCTTGCCGATGCCCATCGCGGGTGAGGCGCAGAACGTCGCCGACGAACTCGGTGAGGAACCCGGGTGGGACCATCTGGTGGGAACGATGAACACGCTCGTGTCGACCGTGCTGCCGACGGGCAACCAGCTGCTGGGCGCCTCGCGCGACGTCCAGTACCGGCCGGTCGTGGCGGAGATCCCCTACTGGCTCAGGGAGGCACCGCGCCGGACCCGCCGCGCCTACTCGGCCGGCGAACGCGCTGGACGCGGCTGGATCATGCTCGCGCAGTTCTACGGAACCGAAGACATGAGCTTCGGCGACGCAGGCGCCCTGAACCTCGTGATCCCGAAGGTCGACCTCGAGAAGCGGCGCTTCGACCGGGTGCTCGGGATCCTCCAGAGTCACTGAGAGCGCAGCGGCGCGCCTCCGAGGGGCGTCGAATCCGTGCTCTTGCAGCGATGTCGTGGTGGTCGCATGGCGCGGCCCCCACGGTCGGTCCGGCCGCCGGCTAGCCGTCCGCCACAAACGGGGTGGGCGCAACTTTCCGGTGCGTTTTGGCGCGCGGACGTTATAACGGTGTATGTCACCCCCTTTTGGTGGAAATGCCTTTTATTGGTTGCGGGAGAGCGATGCGTGTCGTACGTTGCCCATCACTTGACATTCGCTCAGGGCGTCAAGTGTTTCACCGCACCAGGCAACGACACGCTCCAGGGCGTGCGATGTTCTGTGCCTGCTCACATCTCAGGAGTCCACTCATGAACCGTTCCATCCGCACCCTCGGTCTCGCCTTCGGTGCCGCCGCGCTCTTCAGCGGAGCGTCCGCTTCGGCCGCCCTCGCCGCCAACCCGATCACCATCTCGGTCTCCGGCACCGATCTGGTCATCAACGACCCGACGGGCGTCACGCAGGCGACGATCGTCAAGACGGTCGGCTCCAGCTTCGAGGTCGAAGAGCTCAACTCGGCCAACGAGCTCGTCGAGGGCCCCGGCGTCACGGCGACGGTGTACTACTCGGCCAACCGCTGGTACATCGACACGGGCTCCGTGACCATCACTCGCGTCATCGTCACGGGCAACGCCGGTGGCGACCTCCTCTCCACGGCAGGCGTGACCAACGTTCCCACCACGATCCTCGGCGACGCGGGCGGGGACACCCTCGTCGGTGGCCCGACGGCCAGCTTCATCAACGGTGGCGCCGACGGTGACGTGATCCGCGGCGGCGCCGGCAACGACATCCTCTCCGGCAGCATCGGCTCCGACACCATCAAGGGCGAGAACGGCGACGACCAGATCAACGACAAGGACGGCTACGCCGACAACGTCGACGGCGGCAACGACAACGACACCTTCCGTCGCGACGCGACCCTCGACACCGCGACGAACATCGAGACCTACCTCTAGGCAGCGCGTGCTGCGCTGAGCGCGCAGCGAACGTCGATCGGGCGGGCCCGGGTGAACACGTTCACCCGGGCCCGTCGTCGTATTGGAGCCGTTCACGACGGGGATGCGACCTGTGTCACGCCATGTGACGTGATCTGGGGTGGGTCACGCGCGCATCGCCTCTATGACAGTAGTAACTCGCCTGCGGCCCATCCTCTATGACGGTAGTGATTGGTCCGATTGGGGAGTGTCAGTGCCAAAAATGACACATGGTCGGTCTTTGTCTGCTACGCGATCCTGCGTTCGCGTGGTTCGCGTGGTTCGCGTGGTTCGCGTTGTTCGCGTGGTTCGCGTTGTTCGCGTTGTTCGCGTGGTTCCTCTGGCTTACTGGTTCGAGTAGCGGATTGCGCGGTCGGCGGACAGCGACCTGGCTCGCGCCGTCTCCCTGAGTGCCCCTGGCGCCAGCGAGGCCCGGCGGCAGAGCTACGCTCGGGGCATGTGCCGCAACATCCGGGTGTTGAACAACTTCGAGCCGGCCGCCACGCCGGATGAGATCGAGGCTGCGGCGATCCAGTTCGTGCGCAAGGTGAGCGGGTTCACGAAGCCATCCCAGGTGAACCAGGAAGCGTTCGACCGGGCGATCGCCGAGATCACGGCGACGACCACCACGCTGCTGGACTCGCTCGTGACGAACGCGCCGCCGAAGGACCGCGCGGTCGAAGCCGCCAAGGCCCGCGCCCGCGCCGCCAAGCGCTACGGCGACCCGCGCCCGGCTGCCGGCGGCGACGTCGCGGCCGCCTGACGCACGACGAAGCTTCGGGGAAGCGATCGGCCGCCCGATGCTGATCGGTCGCCGGCCGAGCGATCTCGCCCGCCGATCGACTGCCCGGCGCGGTGCCGCGTCGCACGAGCGTCCGGGCGCGTGGGCGATACGCTGCCGGTCGTAGCGTCGCGGACCCCCTGCCGCACGGAGACGCCACCGCCCGTCCACCCCGGCCGCCGCTCGCCGACGTCCGG
>JAURVW010000316.1 GCA_030655275.1 Solirubrobacteraceae bacterium | reverse complement strand
CCGGACGTCGGCTTCTTCGCCTACGCCGCCGACCTCGCGGGCGTCCCGGCCGCTTCGAACGTCCTCATCGACGACCTCGTCGAGAACGGCGACGGCGCCCGGCTCGCGGGATGGCGGGCGGTCCACTACCGCGACCCGGCGCAGGCCCGCGTCGACCTGCGCGCCCTGCTCGCGGAGCCGGTGGCCTCGGGCTGCCCCTTCGCGCACGCCGGTGCCGAAACACCCGCCCACGCCCACTGACCCCTCCGCCTCGCACACCCGGGAGCCCCATGCCCAAGCCAGCCGTACCGATCGATCCGACCGACCTCGTCGCCGAGGAGGTGTCGAGCCGAGGGCGCCGCGATGCGGTGCTGCTGGCGGGCGTGCTCCTGGCGTGCGTCACGGTGCCGACCGCCGTCTCGGGCTCGGGCGTCGCCCTGCCCGCGATCGCCGCCGACACGGGAGGCGGCGCGACCTCGCTGCAGTGGGTCGTGAACGCGTTCAACCTCGCGTTCGCGGCCTCCACCCTCCTCGCAGGATCGCTGGCCGACCTGTTCGGTCGCCAGCGCGGCTTCGCCGCCGGCGTGGGCCTGTTCCTCGCCGCGTCGCTCCTCAGCGCGCTGGCCCCCTCGATACTCGTGCTCGACGCGGCCCGCGCCCTGGCCGGCATCGGCGCCGCCGCGATCTTCGCGTGCGGCAGCGCCCTGCTCGCGGTGCGGTTCGAGGGGCCGCGGCAGGCCCGGGCGTTCGCGCTCCTGGGCACCGCGGCGGGCATCGGTCTCGGTATCGGGCCGACCGTCGCCGGCGGGCTCGTCGACCTGCTCAGCTGGCAGGCCGTCTTCGGCGCGGGCGCCGTCTCGGCCGCGATCGTCCTCGGACTCCTGTGGGTCGGTCGCGACGAGGAGCCGGCGCTGCGCACCGATGCCTCGGTCGACGTGCCCGGGTCGCTCACCTTCGTCGGCGGTCTCCTGCTGCTGATGGTGGCGATCGTCCAGGCCAGCGAATGGGGCTGGGGCAGCGCGAGCACGCTCGGCGTCGCAGCCGTGGCCGTCGTCGCGCTGCTGGCCTTCGCCGCCATCGAGCGCCGGGGCGCGCATCCGCTCCTCGATCTCGGCCTGCTCGGCGATCGCCAGCTCGTCGGCCTGATCCTCGTGCCCGTCGTGGCCGCGATCGGTTTCGTCACGCTCCTCACCTACCTCCCGACCTACATGAGCACCGTGTGGGGCGACGGCACCGGCGAGGCCGGCCTCAAGATGCTGCTCATGACGGTCCCCGTGGTCGTCGCGCCGCTGCTCGCCGGCGCCGCCGTCGGTCGCGGGGCCACGCCGCGGCAGGTGATCGTCGCCAGCCTCGCGCTGCTCGTCGCCGGTCCTGCGCTCTTGCTACCGATCGGGCCCGAGACGAGCGTGTGGCTGATCGCGCCCGGGATGATCGCGATCGGCGCCGGTTTCGGGCTCGGGGTCGGACTCGTCGACGGCCAGGCCATCGGCCGCGCGCCCGCCGACCGCTCCGGGATGGCCGCCGGCCTCGTCAACACCTCCCGGCTCGGCAGCGAGGCCGTCGCCGTGGCCGCCTACGCCTCGCTGCTCACGTCGCTCGCGGCGGCCCGGGCCTCCGACGGCCCCGTTCGCGCCTACGACGGCGCCCTGCACGTCGTGCTCATCGGCCTCGTCGGCTCCACCTTCGCGCTGTCGGCGCTCACCGCCTGGCTCCTTCGCCCCGCGGCATCGCAGAGCGCCACCGCCCGTTCCTCGACCACCACCCCCGCCACCGCCACCACCACCCAGGGGAGCCCGTCATGACCTCTGTCACCGAGCGCATCGAAGCCGCGCCACCGACCGTCCGCGACGTGCCGCACATCGACACGCCGCCGCCCTACGTCGAGCTCGGCGAGCGCGACGGGATCGCTCGGATCGAGCTCCCGAGCGGTCACGAGGCCGTCCACCTCACGAGCTACCGCGACGTGATGACGATCCTCGGCGACGCGACCGCCAGCCGCGCGGAGTGCAACGTCGTGGGCGGTCCGTCGTTCATGCCGACCATCTGGGCGCCGGAGGTGTTGATCAACCTCGACCAGCCCGTCCACGGGCGGATGCGCAAGTTCATCGCCCAGGACTTCAGTGCCAAGGGCAGCGAGCGGCTGCGCCCGATCGTCGAGCGCGCCGTCGACGAGCGGATCGAGGCGCTCGTGCGCGGCGAGGCCGAGCCCGAACTGATCGGCTCGTTCTTCTCGGTCGTTCCCTCGCACGTCGTGTGCGAGCTGCTCGGCATCCCGCTCGAGCGCCGCGCCTGGATGCACGAGCTGGGCCGCACCATCCAGATCGCCGACAAGCACGACATCCCCGGCATCGCGGCGGCCTGGGAGGAGCTGTTCGGATACGTCGTCGACCATGTGCGGGGCGACGTGCCCCGCGACGAGACGGCCCTCACCGCGACCTACATGGCCCGCGGAGCCGAGGCCGATCCGCCGCTCGACGACGTCGACGTGCGCGGGATCGTGATGGGCATCGTCCTGGGCGGCGACAACAACATCGTCACGATGGCCGCCAAGACGGCCTTCGTCGCCCTGGCCCGGCCGGCGATCTGGGATCGCCTCGTGGAGGACCCGTCGAAGGTCGACGCGCTGATCGAGGAGGTGCTGCGCCTCATGCCGCTCGGCACGCCCGGCACCTTTCCCCGTCTGCTCAAGCGCGACCTGGAGACCGAGCACGGCACGCTGCCCGAGGGCACGGTCGTCTATCCGGACGTGGTCCGCGCGAACCGCGATCCGTCGGTGTTCCCGGATCCGGAGCACATCCGGCTCGACCGGCCGCCCACCCGCCACCTCCAGTTCGGCTACGGGATGCACCACTGCATGGGAGCGGCGATGACGCGCCTGGAGCTGCAGACCATCCTCGGGCGGTTGGTCGAGGCGTTCCCCACCCTCAGGCTCTCCACCGAACCGGCCGACCTGCCGTGGTGGTTCGGCACGGGCCTGCGGCGCCCGCAGGTGCTGCCGGTCCGGTGGTGAGCGCCCAGCCCGACGTCGTGGTCGTGGGCGGCGGGCCGGTCGGCCTGCTCGTCGCCTCCGAACTCGCGCTGAACGGCGTCGCCGTCACCCTGGTCGAGCGGCTGGCCGAGACCGTCGACCAGCCGAAGGCGGGGACGCTCCACGCGCGGGCGGCGCAGAGCCTGCGGCGTCGGGGCTATCTGCCACCGGGACCGCTCGAGGGGCCGCCCGGAGCCGTCGCCCGCAGCCCGTTCCACTTCGCCGCCCAGCGCACCTTCGAGATCACCTCGCCGCTCGCGGAGGGCGCGCCCGTGGTCGGCCGCTGGCAGGGCGACCTCGAACGCTTCCTCGAGGCGGTCTGCCTCGCCCGCGGCGTGCAGGTGCTTCGCGGCACGAGCGTCGTGGCGATCGAGCCGGGCACCACCGGCGCGCGCCTCGAGCTCGAGAGCGAGCGTGACGGCCCGTCGGTGCTGACGCCGGACTGGGTGGTGGGCGCGGACGGCGCCCGCAGCATCGTGCGCGCGGCGGCGGGCATCGGCGCGACCGACCAACCGGCCACGATGCGCGCCCTGCTCGGTCGCGTGACCTTGCTCGATCCGGACCGGGCGCCGGTCGGTTGGCACGAGACGCCTCGCGGCTGGACCCTCGTGAACCGCGCAATCGACGCCGACGGGACGAGTCGCCTC
>JAURVW010000308.1 GCA_030655275.1 Solirubrobacteraceae bacterium | reverse complement strand
GGAGCCGTTGTCGCCGACGAGCGCCAGGCGGTCGTCGGCGACGATCCGCAGGTCGACGGGGGAGAGGATGGTGCGGTCGCCGTAGCGGCGGGCCACCTGATGGGCATCGATCACGGTCGATGACATACGACACCTCGTTCGAGGTCGTGAGGGGCAGACGATCAGCACGCGGCGCGCCGACGGGGTCGGCGAGCGAGTCGAGGCGGCTGAGGGATCTACCGGAAGCGCATGGCGCGGCCCGTGAGGGCCGTCATCGACGGTAGCAGCCGAGCCATGGCCGCTCACCGCGAGGCGGACGCCCGGCCGTGCCGATCGGCGGCGGGCGGATCGGTCGCCCGTCCCGCGAACGCCCCGTAGAGTGGGGGCATGGCCACGCCCGACCCCGGACCCGAGCTGAGCGTCCGCCAGCAGCTCGTCCTGCGCAAGGTCGTGCGGGTCTACCAGCAGACCGATCTGCCCGTGGGCAGCAAGAGCCTGGCCTCCGACGAGGAGATCGCCGCCGGGCCGTCGACCATCCGCAACGAGCTCGCGACGCTCGAGCAGCAGGGGCTCCTCCAGCACCCGCACACCTCGGCCGGCCGCATCCCGACCGACGCCGGCCTGCGTTACTACGTCGACCATCTCCTCGACGAGACGCCCGTCGTGCGCGTCGACCTCGACCTGATCCGCCGCGAGCTCGACGCCGCCATGCGACTCGTCTCCGCGCGCCTGAGCGACCTCACCGACCTGCTCGCCGTCGTGTCCGCGCCGCCGCTCGGCACCGCCACGATCCGCCACATCGAGGTGTTGCCGCTGCAACCCCACGTGGTGGCGGTCGTCGTGATCACCTCCACGGGCGGCGTGACGCGTCGGGTGTTCACCTTCCCGGAGCGGCTCGACACCGGCCTCGTGAACTGGGCCGCCGAGTACCTCAACGAGCGGCTCGTCGGCACCGGCCTGGGCGCCCGCACGCTGCAGACCCGCCTGCGCGACGCGGGTCTCGGCCGGCGCGAGTCGGCGTTCCTCGACACGATCACGCCGACGTTCACCGACCTCGAGGACGGCGGCGAGGAGTCGCTCTACGTCGAGGGCACGGCCCGGCTGATGCGCGGCCGCGATCTCAGCGCCGCCAGCGAGCTGCTCGAGATGCTCGAGCAGCGTCGCTCGCTCCTCGGCCAGCTCCGCGCCGCCCTCGGTACCGGTGAGGTGGTCGTGCGCATCGGCGCCGAGAACCCGGATCCCGCACTGCGCACGCTCTCGCACGTCGCCGGCGCCTACGGGCTGCCGCGGCGCCCGCTCGGCACGGTGTCGCTGATCGGACCGCTCGGGATGGACTACGCCGCCTCGATCGCCGTCGTCCGGTCGGCCGCCGCACAGCTGTCGAGCTATGTGACCGACGTCTACGAGAGCTGACGACCCGCGCGCTGCCCGAACGTCCGGTTCTCGCCGGAAACGGCAGGAAATGAACGCGCTGCCCCCGGTGCCCGGAGCTGACCTGGCACTGGCGCGTCCGCGCGCTCATCTAAACGTCCACCCACCATGTACCCAGGGCAAGTCGCGCCAGCTCCGCGTCTACGTTCGAATCCACGGCTGCAGGAGCCCTGGGGAGTGCGACCCGGCCGTCGAACGAGGGGGGACTCGTGGAACGCAGAACGGATTACGACCGCGCCAAACTGCTGGTCGAGGCCATACAGGAGCTGTCGGTCACGAGAACCGTCGAAGACGTGCGATCCGTGGTGCGCAGCGCCGCCCGCGTGATCGCCGGAGCGGACGGCGCGACGTTCGTCCTCCGCGACGAGGGCCAGTGCCACTACGTCGACGAGGACGCCATCTCGCCGCTATGGAAGGGCTTGCGATTCCCGCTCGAGGCGTGCATCAGCGGCTGGACGATGCTCAACAAGCGGCCCGCGGTGATCCCGGACATCTACGCCGACGTGCGCATCCCGCACGACGCCTACCGCCCGACCTTCGTCACGAGCCTCGTGATGGTGCCGATCCGCAAGGGCGATCCCATCGGCGCGATCGGGACGTACTGGGCCAAACGACACCACGCGACCGACGAGGAGGTCGAGCTGCTGCAGGCGCTGGCCGACTCGACGGCCGTCGCGATGGAGAACGCCCGCATGCTGCTCGAGATCGAGCGGGCGCGCCTGGAGACCCTCACGCGTCTCGCCTTCGCCGCCGAGTTCCGCGATGACGACACCTTCCAGCACACGCAGCGGGTCGCCCGCACCGCGAGCCTCCTGAGCCGCGAGCTCGGTCTGCCGGAATCCGACACGCTCCTGATCAGGCAAGCGGCCTCGCTCCACGACATCGGCAAGCTCGCCGTGCCCGACGCGATCCTCCTGAAGCCCGGCCGGCTCACCACGGGCGAGTACGACCAGATGAAGGAGCACGCCGCGATCGGCGCCGCGATGCTCGAGGGCAGCCATTCCGATGCGCTCAAGCTCGCCGGCGAGATCGCGCTCACCCACCACGAACGGTGGGACGGGACGGGCTATCCCAACCGCGTCGCCGAGCACGAGATCCCGCTGAGTGGCCGGATCGTCGCGGTCGCGGACGTGTTCGACTCGCTCACCCACGTGCGGCCCTACAAGTCGGCCTGGTCGCTCCAGGATGCCGTCGGGGAGATCCGCAGCCTGCGGGGCGCCCAGTTCGACCCGACGGTGGTCGAGGCATTCGAAGGCTTGCCCGCGGCCTCACTGATCGACGGCGACTTCGGGACCGAGCTGAAACTCGTCGCCTGAGGGGCACGCAGGGGGCGTCCCGGTCTGCCGGCGGCGACCGCAGCGGACCGGGGTGGAGCAACCTCACGTCCTGCCGGACCCGGTGGCGAGGACGTGGGACCCGCTGCTCCGCTTAACTGCTGGGCGTGCCCCGCGACCCCTACGAGGTCCTCGGCGTCCCGCGCGACGCCGACGAGACCCAGATCAAGAAGGCGTTCCGCAAGCTCGCCCGTGAGCTGCATCCGGACAACAACGACGCGCCGGATGCAGAGGACAAGTTCAAGGAGACGGCGCAGGCCTACGAGATCCTCGGCGACGCCGAGCGCCGCGCCACCTTCGACCGCTACGGCCACGACGGCCTCCGCGGAGGCGGCTTCCAATCGCAGACGGAGGGCTTCGGCTCCTTCTCGGACCTCTTCAGCGCCTTCTTCGGCGACCAGGGAGGCGGCGGCGGTCCGGCGCAGGGCGAGGACCTCCTGGTGCGCCTCGACCTCTCTCTTGAGCAGACCGTTAAGGGCGGCGAGGTCTCCCTGAGCTTCGACGGGATCGTCGGCTGCGGCACCTGCGACGGCTCCGGTGCCAAGCCCGGCACCGACACGAAGCGCTGCACGAAGTGCGGCGGCGCAGGAGAGTTGCGCGCGGTGGCGCGCACGCCGTTCGGCCAGGTCGTCCGCGCGGTCGCCTGCGACCAGTGCAGCGGACGTGGCGTCACGATCGAGACGCCCTGCCCCGAGTGCCGCGGCGAGGGCCGTGTCGTCGAGAACCGCGACGTCACCCTCGACATCCCGCTCTCCATCGCCCACGGCCAGCGGATCCGCATGCGCGGTGAGGGCCACGCCGGCGAGGCGGGCGCGCCCTCCGGAGACCTGTACATCCAGGTCAGCGTGAAGCCCCATCCCGTCTTCACCCGCGACGGCGACCACCTCGTCGCGGTCGCGCCGATCGCCGCCCCGTTCGCGGCCCTCGGCACCACCCTCGAGATCGACGGCTTCGACGGCCCGATCCCGGTCGAGGTGCAGCCCGGAGCCCAGCCCGGCGAGGAGGTCCGCATCCAGGGTCTCGGCATGCCGCGAGGCCGCGGCGACCGCGGCGAGCTGCGCGTCGTCCTCGACGTCGTCGTGCCCCGTCGCCTCGACGACCGCCAGCGCGAGCTGCTCGAGGCCTTCGCCGACTCCCTCGAAGACCGAAACCTCAAGACGCCCGGCGGCATCGGCGAGCGCCTGCGCCGCCTGGCCGGAAAGCGCCGATGATCCGTCTCGCCGTCCGCGTCCCCCGCGACACGAGCGAGCTCGTGCTCGCCGAGTTGCTCGAGCTCGCGCCCTCGGGCATCGAGGAACAGGACGTGCCGGAGAACCCGGCCCTCATCGAGTACGCCGTCTACGGCTCCGCCGGTGAGTTGCCGGATCTCGGCGCCGTCGCCGCGCACGTCGCCGGGATCCCGGTCGACGTGTTCACGACGGAGATCGCCGACGACTGGCACGAGCGCTGGCGGGACTTCCACAAGCCCGTCACGATCGCCGGCAAGCTCCACGTGCGTCCGCCGTGGCTCGAGGCGCAGCCCGGGCTCGTCGACCTCGTGATCGATCCGGCCCGCGCCTTCGGCACCGGCGCCCACGAGACCACGCAGCTCTGCCTGGAGCTGCTGCTCGAGCTCGAGCCGACGGGTGCGATGATCGACCTCGGCTGCGGCTCGGGTGTCCTCGCGATCGCCGCCGCCCAGCAGGGGTTCGGCCCGGTCGTCGCCCTCGACTTCGATCCCGCGAGCGTGGAGGCGACCGAGAGCAATGCGGAGGTCAACGGCACGCCGCTGAAGGCCGCCCGCTTCGACCTCATGCACGCCGACGCGATCCCGTCGGCGCCGACCGTCGCCGCCAATCTGCTGCGCCCGCTGCTCCTGAAGGTCGCCGAGGCCGGGTTCACCCCCGAGCCGCCGCGCAACCTGGTGGCGTCCGGGCTGCTGCGCCGCGAGGCCGACGAGGTCGCCGCCGCCTTCGAGCGTCACGGCCTCCGCGAGACCGGTCGTCGCGAGCTCGGCGAGTGGGCCGCCCTGCTGCTGCAGCGGTAGCGACGGGCCGTTCGCCGGCCCTCGCTCGGACGAGAGCGCCTGCCGTCGCACCCCACCAGAATGGTTGCGACGGCTCCCGCCGACCGTCGAACCGACTTCTGGAATGGCGTTCCGAAACTCGGCGGGGCGCTCGTTACGGTCGACGGACCCACCCCTCGTCCTCCTCCGGAGCCCGGTATGTCCGCCCGTCGCCCCACCCGTCCCCGCCCCTGGGACAACCCCACCCGGCGCCGCGTCCTCGCCGGCGTCTTCGTCGCCCTCGGCGGCGTATCCCTGACCGTCGCGCCGGCCGCCCACGCCGGGCCGCTGCAGGGCACGAGTGCCTTTGGGTGGACGCACGGCGTCGGAGCGCAGGACTTCTCGAACGTCGTCGGCGACATCAACGGCGACGGCCGCGACGACCTCGCGATCGGTGAAGGCACCGTCCTCAAAATCGTGTTCGGCACGCGAAACGGCTTCACCCGGGCCAACGTCGCCGCCGGCGACGGTACGGGCCTGTACGAGCTGCAGGTCCCGGACGTCGTGAAGAACGTCGAGGCCGCGGGCGACTTCGACGGCGACGGTTTCGACGACCTCGTCGTCAGCACCAACGCAAAGGCCTACGTGTTCTACGGCGGCGCGGGGGTGCTCGAAGGCATCGGTCCGCTCGTCGGCTCCGGGCGGGTCACGACGATCAACGCGGCCGCGCCGACCGGGGCCTCCGATCCGCCGCTGCAGGGCCTCGGCATCGGGGACTTCGACGGCAACGGCCGCGATGACCTCGCAGTCACCCGCAAGGATGGTGTCGCGATCGTCTACGGCGGATCCCGCACGGGCACGATCGACGGCAACGGCAAGAACTCACGCACCTCCGTGATCACCGGGGCGGTCGAGTGCGGGGTGCTGGTCTACGTCATTCCGTACTGCGCGCCGCGGGCGATGATGTCCTCGGCGGTCGGTGACTTCAACGGCGACGGCCGCGACGACCTCGCGATCGACAGCCTCGTGGGAGCGGCCGGCACGACCGTCGCGCGGCGTTCGGTCCTGTTCGGCCGCACCGGCACGTTCACCACGTCCTCCTCGACGCCCTCGAGCGCGATGGAGATCCCGCGACCGGTGGGCAACGGAACCGCCTTCTACAGCAGCATGCCGATGCGCGTGGGCGACCTGAACGGCGACGGCAAGGACGAACTCCATGCGCCCGACTGGGATGCGGTGAGCGCGCCCGGGACCCGCTACGTGCTCGGCACGGCGACGCCGCCGGCGTCGCTCAACGTGTCGACGGCGCCCTCGATCGATGTCGCTGGCGGCTTCGGCGGCAGGGCCGTCGGCGATCAGGACGGTGACGGCCGTCGCGAGATCACGGTCTTGAAGCCGCAGGGTGCGTGGGCCGCCGCTCCGTACCGAAGCAGCGGTGAGCTGCGCCTCGTGCCGGTCCCCGTGGGAGCCGGCGTGGTCGACGCCAGGACCGGCACCGTGGTCAAGGGGCTCCCGATCGTGGAGTTCCTCCGCGCTCCCCTCGCCGACTTCGACGGCGACCGGCAGACCGACCTGGCCCTCACGAGCGAGGACGGCGTCAGGAACCCGGGCGGGGGTCGACAGCGGCTGTTCTTCGTCGCCACGCACGGCGTCGACGTCGTTCCGCCGTACCTGATCGACGCGTCGATCAACCCGTTCCGGTTCCTCGCGTCGGAGGGCTCCACCATCTCGATCACGGCCGAGGAATCCGACACCACGCTCGAGTTCGCCTATGCCCGCCAAGAGGTGCGCGACGGGGTCAGTTCGTACCCGACCGTGGCGACCGAGCGCCGCACGGCGCAGCAGCGCCTCGAGAACCGCATCGCCTTCGACGGCACCGTGAACGGGGTGAGGCTGCCGGCGGGGAACTACACCGTGCAGGTGACCCCAATCGACGCGGCCGGCAACCGTGGCCCCGAGCGGGCTTTCAACTTCGTGCTCGTCGCCGAGGAGGAGACGACGTCGGACCTCCCGCTGAGCGTGGGTGCGCTGAAGCGTTCGGGTGACGCCGTCCTCACGCGCATCGGCAGCGTGATGCTGACGAACGGGAATCCCGGCTCCCGGGGCACCGCGGTCTTTCCGCTGGCCCGTGACTACAACGAGCTCACCTTCGAGTTCGAAGCCACGCTGCTCGGCCAGGGCGCCGAGGGCCTCACGTTGGCGTTCATCACGGCCGAACCCGACGGGAGCGGCGCGTGGCTCGGTGCCGGCGGCGCGCAACTCGGATATCGCGGCCTGTACGGCTACGCGCTCGCCCTCGACACGTCGAAGGGGCCGAACGATCCGTCCGGCAACTTCGTCGGCTGGACGGTCGGTGGGCCCGTCGGAGGTGGGCTCAGCTGGCTCGGGACCGCCGACCCGGGCGTGCCCCTGCGCGGCGAGAACCGCACGAGCGGACCGGCCGTGAAGGTCAAGGTCGTCCTGGCGAACCAGCGCGCGAAGGTGTTCATCGACGGCTCGCTCCGCCTGGACCGGTACCTCTTCCTGCCGGAGGAGACGCGTCTGGCGTTCACCGCTTCGTCGGCCGGGCAGGTCGGCTCGCTGATCGAGGTCGAGAACCTCCGCATCTCGCCCAGCGCCTGAGCAGCGACGCCGGCGATGAGCCGGCCGGCGCCGTCGGTGGTCGGGACGGGCGTCGCGAGCCCGTCCCCGGGCGGCGCCGTCCGGGGCTGCCCTGTGGCAACCGTCACGTTGTGGGGTTTGTGCCAGAGACGCACTAGCGTCGTTGGCATGGCGTGGAACGTGGTCATTGCAGGAGGCGGTTTCGGCGGGGTACACACCGCCAAACACCTGGCGCGGATCCTGCCGAAGCACTCCGCGCGCATCACGCTCGTCAACGACACGAACTTCATGCTCTACACGCCGCTGCTCCCCGGGGCGGCGGCCGGCACGCTCGAGCCGCGCCACGTCGTGGTGCCGCTGCGCGAGACGCTGCCCGACGGCGTCGACCTGCTGGTGGGCAACGTCACGGGGGCGACGCCAGAGGAGAACGCGCTCTTCGTCGACACGATCGGCGGTGAGACGAAGCGCCTGCGATACGACCAGCTCGTCGTCGCCCTCGGCTCCGTCAGTCGCACGCTCCCGATCCCCGGCCTCGCGGAGCACGCGCTCGGGCTCAAGTCGCTCCCCGAGGCGATCCAGCTGCGCAACCACGTGCTGCGCAACCTCGAGTTGGCGGAGTCGACCGACGATCCCGTCACCCGCCGCGCCGCGCTCACCTTCGTCTTCGTCGGAGCCGGCTACGCCGGTCTCGAGGGGCTCGCCGAGCTCCAGGACTTCGCCAGCGAGGTGCTCGACCTGTACCCGCGGGCCCGGGTCCACGGCATGCGCTGGATCCTCGTCGAAGCCCGCGACCGCGTGATGCCGGAGGTCGGACCGTCCCTCGCCGACTTCGCCGCCCGCGAACTCACGGCGCGCGGCATCGAGCTGCGCACCTCGACGACGCTCGAGGAGGTCACCGACCGCACGGCCCGCCTGAGCGACGGCGAGGTCGTCCCCACGTTCACGCTCGTCTGGACGGCCGGCGTCAAGCCGCATCCGGTCGTCTCGAAGCTCGGGCTGCCGCTCGCCGAGAACGGCCGGATCGATACGAGCTCCAGCGCAGCCGTCCGCGACACGCCCGGCGTGTGGGCGATCGGCGACGCCGCGAACATCCCGGATCCCGCCGCCAAGGGCAAGCGGCCCTCGCCGCCGACGGCCCAGCACGCCATCAGGCAGGGCAAGACCGTCGCCATCAACGTGGCCGCCGCCCTCGGCACCGGCAGCCCGGTGAAGTTCAAGTACAAGACGCGAGGCGTCGTCGTCGACATGGGCCAGCGCAAGGCCGTCGCCATGACGATGAACCTCAAGTGGCGTGGTACCCCGGCCTGGTTCATCGCCCGCAGCTATCACCTCGCGATGATGCCCGGCCTCGGCCGTCGCGGCCGCCTGCTGGCCGACTGGAACGTCGGTCTGCTCTTCGGGCGCGACACCGCAGAGCTCGGTCAGCTGGGGCACGTGCCGAAGCTCGACCAGGGCGAGCACGCCCTGCCGATCGACGGCGCCAAGAACGGTGCGGGGCCGGTCTCGGCCGGCGGCGCCCCGTCGCAGACCGCGGACGCCTCCGCGAGCGGCGATCAGCAGGGGTCCTGACCGGCCCAGCCGGCCGCCCGGCCGAGCAGGCGCGTTCGTTCGGCCGGACGCCCGGCCGGCAGCTACCCTTGAGAGGTGGCAGGACCAGGTAGTGCAGAACGTCGAGAGATCGACATCACGAACGAGGCGGCGACCGCGCTCGCCGGCTCCGCCGACGCGACGCTCAGGGAACTGGAGCGGAACGTCGACGCGTCGATCACCCTCCGCGGCAACCACCTGATCCTCGAGGGGACCACGGAGGCGATCAACGCCGCGATGGCCGTGATCGACGAGGTCGTCGCGCTGACCGAGCGTGGAGCCCCGCCCGAGCCCGATTCGATCGAGCGCATCGCCGGCGGCCTCAAGCGGTCGGAGTCCGCAGTCGCCCTGCACGACGACGTGATCTGGAAGGGCCGCACGATGCGCGTGGCCCCCAAGACCCCGGGGCAGCGTGCGTACGTCAACGCGATCCGCCACAACACCGTCACCTTCGGCATCGGCCCCGCCGGTACCGGCAAGACGTTCCTCGCGGTCGCGATCGCGGCCGCGGCCCTCGCGGAGCGCCGCGTGCAGCGGATCCTCCTCACGCGCCCGGCCGTCGAGGCCGGGGAACGCCTCGGCTTCCTCCCGGGCGACCTGATGGCGAAGGTCGATCCGTACCTGCGCCCGCTGTTCGACGCCCTCCACGACATGCTCGGCGCCGAGAAGGTCGCCGCGTTCCTGGAGAAGGGGCAGATCGAGGTCGCCCCGCTCGCGTTCATGCGCGGTCGCACGCTCAACGACTCCTTCATCATCGTCGACGAGGCCCAGAACACCACGCAGGAGCAGATGAAGATGGTGCTCACGCGCCTCGGCTTCGGCTCCACGATGGTGATCACCGGCGACACCACCCAGGTCGACCTGCCCCGCGGCACGCGCTCGGGTCTGCTCTCGGCGCAGCGCATCCTCGAGGGCGTCGACGACATCGGCATCGTGAAGTTCGGCAGCGAGGACGTGATCCGGCACAAGCTCGTGCGCAAGATCGTCGACGCCTACGAGGCCGACGACATCGAGCGCGAGAAGGCCGCGGCCGTGCGCCGCGCCGAGCGCGCGGCGGGCGACTGATGATCGAGGTCGAGGTCGAGGGCCGCGAGCACGCGCCGGAGGCCCCGGACGACGACGAGATCCGCACGGCGCTCGAGCTGGCGTTCGCGTCGGCCGGCGTCGGCTCCGGCCACGTCGCCGTGCACTTCGTCGACGAGGCCCGCAGCCTCGAGCTCGCGGCCGAGTACCTCGGAAAGTCCGACGCGACCGACGTGATTTCGTTTCCGATGGATGGCGACGACCCGATCTACGGCGGCGACGACGACGAGCTGCGCGATGCGATCAGCGGCGGCGGCGTCGAGGAGCTCACCCGCGAGCTCGGCGACATCGTCATCTGCCCCGAGCGCACCGTCGACCTCCTGGAGACCGTCGTCCACGGCGCCCTCCATCTCGTCGGCATGGACCACGAGGTCGACGAAGGCCAGATGCTCGCCGTGCAGGCCGAGCTCATGAGCTGGCTGCGATAGCGACCCCGTCACCCGGGCTCCCCCCAAGCTCGGCGCCGCTGCCACCCGGACGTACGGTCCGGCCATGAAGTACCGCAGCCTCCTCGCCATCGTCTCCGCCGGCCTCGCCCTCGGGCTCGGTGCCTGTGCGGACCCCAAGTCGAGCGATTCGGTCCGCGTGCCGCCCAAGGAGGAGCGCGCGGCGGCCGTCGAGCGCGCGAAGGAGCGCATGGGCACGGAGACGGCGGGGTGGACCGAGGTCGTGTCGAAGATCTGCGAGGACTACCGGGCCGACGCAAAGGTGGTGTCGACGAAGTGGGGATCGAAGAAGGGGCTCTCCGCCGACGAGATGGTCGAGGGCGCGCTGGCCGACGGCATGCCGCTGCTGCGGACGCTCGTCGCCGACCTCCGGGCGGTCGAGGTGCCGACCGACGTCCGCGAGGACTGGGACGGCTTCGTCGAGAGCTACGAGCGGGTCGTCGAGAAGATGCCCGAGTTCGCCGACGAGGCGGCGGCCGGCGAGGAGACCGAGGAAATGGCGCGCTTCTACACCGAGATCGGCGCGAAGATGGTGCCGATCTACGAGAAGTACGACCTCAGCGCGTGCGCCCCTTCCTAGTGCTTCGAGGCGCGCCGCGGGCCCGCTAGCCGATGGCAGGCCCGGCGACCTGCTCCAATAGGTGGCAGTGAACCAGCAGGAACCGCAATACGGACCCAACGACGGGGTCGAACTCCCGATCCCCACGCCGCCCGGCGAGGAGTCCGCGAACGAGCTGCCGCTGCCCGGTGAACACCCCGGGGGCGCGTTGCGCGCCGAGGGCGCACCGGAGGGTCGCACCCGCTCGGGCTTTGTCGCCCTGGCCGGCCGCCCGAACGTCGGCAAGTCGACGCTCGTGAACGCGGTCGTCGGCCACAAGGTCGCGATCGTGTCCGACAAGCCGCAGACCACCCGCCGCGCGATCCGCGGCGTCTGCACCGGCGATGACTTCCAGCTCGTCCTCGTCGACCTCCCCGGCGTCCAGCGTCCGCGCGACACCCTCACCGAGCGCATGCAGCGGCGCGTCGAGCACGAGCTGCGCGACTGCGACGCCGTCTTCTTCCTCGTCAACGCCGAGGAGGGCATCGGCCCGGGCGACCGCTGGATCGCCGAGGCGCTCAAGGCCGCGAACGCGAAGGTGGTGCTGGTCGTCAACAAGATCGACCGCCTCTCCTCGACGCAGCTGATCAAGGTGCTCGACGAGACCAACGAGCTCGGCCTGAACGCCGAGGTCTTTCCGATCTCCGCGCGCTACGAGGACCACATCGAGCCGCTCGTCGACCACATGGTCGAGCTGCTGCCCGAGGGCCCGTTCTACTTCGACTCGCGCGATGCCACCGATCAGCGCATCGAGATCCTCCTCGCCGAACTCGTCCGCGAGCAGGTCCTGCGCCGCACCTTCCAGGAGGTGCCGCACTCCGTCGAGGTCGAGGTCAGCTCGATCGACCGTCGCGAGGACGGTCTCGTCATCGTCGAGGCAGCGATCTGGGTCGAGACGGATTCCCAGCAGGGCATCCTGATCGGCAAGGGCGGCGACATGGTCAAGCGCGTCGGCCAGGCCGCGCGTCCCGAGATCGAGAACGAGCTCGGCGAGCGCATCCACCTCGACCTCAAGGTCCGCGTGCGCAAGAACTGGCGCCGCGAGGACCGACTGCTGGACCGCCTCGGCATCGAGTAGGGCCCGCGGGTGGGCCCACCGGGCGCCGGGACCGCCGTCCGGCCCGGCAGCGCCTAGACTCCGCGTCTCCATGGAGCCTGCCTACGACTCGGACGGCCTCGTCGCCGTCATCGCCCAGGATGCCGCCAGCGGCGAGGTCCTGATGTTCGCCTACGCCAACGCGGAGGCCGTCGCGCTCACGCGGTCGACGGGTGAACTGCATCTGTGGAGCCGTTCGCGGCAGGAGCTGTGGCACAAGGGCGCCACGAGCGGCAACATCCTCACCGTCAAGGATCTGCGCATCGACTGCGACGGCGACGCGCTGCTCGCGCTCGTCGAGCCCGCCGGCCCCGCCTGCCACACCGGCGAGCGCACCTGCTTCTACCGCGCGATCGACGGCACGGAGCCCACGCTCGTCGCCCACGAGGCGCTTCCCGCACTCCAGCGCACGTTCGACGCCCGCAAGGCCGAGCCGACCGAGGGCTCGTGGACCTCGAAGCTCCTCGCCGACCCGAAGCTCGCGGGGGAGAAGGTCGAGGAGGAGGCCGAGGAGGTCGTCCGCGCAGCGCGCGAGGAGACCGACGACCGCGTCGACAACGAGGCCGCCGACCTCATCTACCACCTGCTCGCCGTGATGCAGGGCAGGGATCGTAAGCTCACCGACGCCGCCGAGGTGCTCCTTGCCCGTCGTCGCTGAGGCCGCCCTGCGGCCGACCCGCGAGGAGGTCCGCGCGCTCGCGGCCACCGGCGACCACGGTCTCGTCCCGCTCGCCCACACCTTCGTCGACGACCTCTCCACGCCGGTCGCGGCGTTCCTCAAGCTCCGCGCCGCCGACCCGGACTCACCGGGGTTCCTGCTCGAGTCCGCCGAGCAGGCCCAGCAGGTCGGTCGATACTCGATGCTGGGGATCCGACCGCGCGAAGTCGTGCGCTGGTCGCTGGGCCAGGACGACCGCGACCCGTACGACCTCGTGGCCGACCTCACCGAGGGCGCGCGCCAAGCACCCGTCGAGGGCCTGCCCCCGTTCATCGGCGGCGCCGTGGGCCTCTTCGGTTATGACCTCGTCCGCACCGTCGAGCCGCTCGGCGACCCGAACCCGGACCCCGTCGGCCTGCCCGACCTCGCGATGATGCTCACGGGCACGCTCGTCGTGTTCGACCACCTCGACCGCCGCACGACGATCCTCGCCGACGTCGACCTCACCACCGGCGATGTCGATGCCGCCTACGAGGCGGCCGCGACCGAGATCCGCCGCGTGCGCGACGTGCTCGCCGGCCCGCTGCCCGACGGCGCGCCCGCGCCTCGCAGTGGCGATCCGTTGGCGTGGGAGAGCAACCACACGCGCGACGAGTACGAGGAGACGATCCGCAAGATCGTCGAGTACATCTACGCCGGCGACGCCTTCCAGATCGTCGCCTCGCAGCGTTGGAGCGCGGAGCTGCCGGTCGATCCGTTCTCGGTCTACCGCGGCCTGCGCGCCGTGAACCCGAGCCCGTACATGTACTTCCTGGACTTCATCGACTTCCAGATCGCGGGCGCGAGCCCCGAACCGCTGCTGCGGGTGATCGGCGACCGCGTCGAGACCTACCCGGTGGCCGGGACGCGTCGCCGCACCGGCAACCCGGCCGACGACGCCGAGCTCGCCGCCGAGCTGCTGGCCGACGAGAAGGAACGCGCCGAGCACATCATGCTCGTCGACCTGGCCCGCAACGATCTCGGTCGCGTGAGCAAGTACGGCACCGTCGTCGTCGACGAACTCATGAAGATCGACACGTTCAGCCACCTGCTGCACATCTCGTCGCTCGTCTCCGGGCAGCTTCGCGACGACGTCCGTTCGATCGACGCCCTGCGCTCCACGCTGCCCGCCGGCACCCTCTCGGGCGCCCCGAAGGTGCGCGCGATGCAGATCATCGACGAGGTCGAGCCCGTCAAGCGCTCCTGGTACGCCGGCGCCGTCGGTTACCTCACCTACACCGGCGACATGGACACCTGCATCAACATCCGGTCCGTCGCGATCAAGGACGGCATCGTCCACGCGCAGACCGTCGGCGGCACCGTCGCCGACGCCACCCCCGAGAACGAGTACGAGGAGTCGGTCACGAAGTCGCTCGGCACGAAGCGCGCGATCGACGTGGCCATCTCGCAGGAGGACTGGGCATGACCCGCGTGCTCGTCATCGACAACTACGACTCCTTCACCTACAACCTCGTGCAGCTGCTCGGGGAGCAGGGCGTCGAGCTCGACGTGGTCCGCAACGACCGCGCGAGCGTCGCCGAGCTCATCGCCGGCAAACCCGACCTCGTCGTCGTGTCGCCCGGCCCGTGCACCCCGGACGACGCCGGCATCTCGCTCGAGTCGGTCCGCGCGTTCCCGGAGGCTGGCATCCCGATGCTCGGCGTGTGCCTCGGCCATCAGTCGCTCGCCCAGGCGTTCGGCGGCACCGTGGTGCGGCACATGCCCGTCCACGGCAAGACGACCACGATCGAGCATTCCGGCGAAGGCCTCTACGACACGCTGCCCGAGCGCACCGTCGTCGGCCGTTACCACTCGCTGATCGTGGAGGAGGAATCCCTCCCGGACTGCTTCGAGGTCACCGCGCGCGGCGGCGGCGTGATCCAGGGGATCCGCCATCGGACGTTGCCGGCCGAGGGTGTCCAGTTCCACCCGGAATCGGTGCTCACGCCCGACGGGCGCACGATGCTCGCGAACTTCCTCGCCCGCGCTGCCTCCGCATGATCCGCGCCGGATCACACGGTGCGCGCCGGTGTGTCTAAGGTGTCCCGACCTGTGCCTGACGAAGACGAGCCCCGAAGTCCCGAGCCCATGCGCGATCTGACCGACGTCGTCGAGCGCCTGATCATCGGCGAGAGCCTGCACGCCGACGAGGCGGAAGCAGCGCTCGACCTCATCATGCGAGGCGATGCGTCGGAGATCCAGACGACGGCGTTCCTCGTCGCCCTGCGCGGCAAGGGGGAGACCCGCGCCGAGCTGGCCGGCCTCGTGCGCGCCATGCGTTCGCACTCGACGGTGATCTCGCCGGCGCGCGAGCACCTGGTCGACACCGCCGGGACCGGCGGCGGGACCACCACCTTCAACGTGTCGACCCTCGCGGCGCTCGTCGCCGCGGGCGCCGGTGCGGCCGTCGCCAAGCACGGCAACCGTTCGGCGACGAGCCGCTGCGGCTCCGCGGACGTGCTCGAGGCGCTCGGCGTCGGCATCGAGACCGACCCGCTCACCACCACGGAGGCGATCGACGAGATCGGCTTCGGGTTCATGTTCGCGCCTCGGTACCACCCGGCGATGAAGTACGTCGGCCCCGTCCGCGCGGGCCTGAAGGTGCACACCACCTTCAACATCCTCGGGCCGCTCACCAACCCGGCCGGCGCCAAGCGCCAGGTGGTCGGTGTCGGCGACCCGTCGCGCATGCCCCTCGTGGCCGAGGCGCTCGCCGAGCTCGGCGTGGAGCGCGCCTGGGTGCTGCGCTCCGACGACGGCCTCGACGAGCTCAGCATCGCGGCGACGTCGAAGGTGATCGAGGTCACCGCCGACGGCGAGCTGCGCCGCTTCAAGGTCAACCCGGAGGAGGCCGGCGTCGAGCGCCGCGCCGACCTGTCCGGGCTCGATGGCGGGACGCCCGCCGAGAACGCCATCACCTTCCGTTCGGTGCTTGCAGGCGACACCGGACCAGCACGCGACATCGTCGTGCTGAACGCGGCCGCGACGCTCGTCGTGGCCGGACTCGCCGATGACCTTGCTGCTGGTGGCCTGCTCGCCACCGCAGCGCTCGATGATGGGAGCGCAGCTCGCGTGCTCGACGACCTGGTGGCCGCCACCACGAAGGCTGTGGCCTCATGAATCAGCTTGAACGCATCGTCGATCGCACCCGCGACGACGTCGCCCTGCGCAAGAAGAAGGTCTCCAAGCGAGAGCTCGAGGCCCTCGCGAAGGAACGCGACGAGCCACGCGGCTTCAACGAGGCGCTGCTGCGCTCCGGTGTCGCCGTGATCGCCGAGCACAAGCGTCGCTCCCCGTCCGCGGGCGCGATCCGTGAGGGCTCGACCGTCGAGGAGATCGTCGCGGCCTACGAGCTCGGGGGCGCGTCCTGCCTGTCCGTCCTCACCGACGAACCGCATTTCGGCGGTCGCCTGGAGGACCTGAAGATCGCCCGCGCGACGGTCGATCTGCCCGTGCTCCGCAAGGACTTCATCGTGACGAACTACCAGGTGGTCGAATCGGCCGCGTGGCAGGCCGACGCGATCCTGCTGATCGTCGCCGCGCTCGAGCCGAGCAAGCTCGCCGAGCTCCACGCACACGCCCGCGAGCTCGATCTCGACGTGCTCGTCGAGGTGCACGGGCCGGAGGAGCTCGAAGCGGCGCTCGAGGCGATCGAGCCTGACATCATCGGCATCAACAACCGGGATCTCACCGATTTCACCGTGGACATCGCACGCACGCACGACCTCCTCACCGACGTCCCCGCCGGCAAGACGGTGGTCGCGGAGTCCGGCTTCTACGCACGGGAGCAGATCGATGAGCTCGAGCGCGTCGGCTGCGACGCCGTGTTGATCGGCGAGGCGCTCATGCGCGCCGACGACCTGGCGGCCGCCACGCGCGCGCTCGCAGGTCACAACTCAGGAGGCTCTCGCTAGATGTCTAAAGTCGCAACCGTGCTCGTCACCGCCGTGGTGGCCGTCGTCGCCGGAGGCGTCGGAGCCTTCGGGTACGAGGAGTTCATCGCGGACGACACCTCCACGACCGTCGTGCAGCAGGCGCCGCTCTCCAGCAGCGCCAAGCCCAGCAACGAGTCGACGACCGGCAGCGGCCTCACGCCGGCCGCCATCTACGACAAGACGAGCCCGGGCGTCGTGCTCATCTCCGCACTCGTCACCGAGACGACCGACTCGGTCTTCGGTGAACAGCAGCAGCAGGGCGAGTCGACCGGCACCGGTTTCGTGGTGTCGAAGGACGGCTTCATCGTCACGAACGCCCACGTGGTCGAGGGCGCGAAGACGGCGACCGTGCAGTTCGGCGAGGACAAGGAGATCGAGGCCGTCATCAAGGGCACCGACGTCAACTCCGACCTCGCCGTGCTCAAGATCGACCCGTCCAAGCACGATCTCACCCCGCTCGAGCTCGGCGCGACCGAGGGCCTGAAGGTCGGCGACCCGGTCGCGGCCATCGGCAACCCGTACGGGCTCGACCGCACCCTCACGACGGGCGTCGTCTCGGCGCTCGCCCGCGAGATCCAGGGCCTCAACGGTTACCGCATCCGCGACGTCGTCCAGACCGATGCGGCGATCAACAAGGGCAACTCCGGTGGGCCGCTGATCGACAGCGCCGGCCGCGTGATCGGCATCAACTCGCAGATCCAGAGCGAGAGCGGCGGCAACGTCGGCATCGGCTTCGCCGTCCCGGTCGAGAAGCTCAAGGAGGTCCTCCCGTCGCTCGAGAAGGGCCAGGAGGTCCAGGTGCCGTTCCTCGGCGTCACCGCAGTGGAGATCACCCCGGAGGTCGCAAAGGTCGCCCGGGTCTCCAAGGGCCTGCTCGTCGCCGAGGTCAGCGATGGCTCCGGTGCGAAGAAGGCTGGTCTGAAGGCCGGCGACTCCGGCGTGGAGATGCAGATCGACAGCGGCTCGGTCGACATCGGCGGCGACGTGATCCTGAGCGTCGACGGCGAATCCCTCCAGACGCCGACGGAGCTCCAGGACTACATCGCCAAGAAGAAGGTCGGCGACGTGGTGAAGGTCGAGATCCAGAGCGGATCCGACAAGAAGACGCTCGAGGTCACACTCGGCAACCGGCCCGCGAGGATCGGCACCCGCTGATCGAATTCCCTGCTCGGTGCGGCCTTCGGGCCGCGCCGGCCTAGGGTTTTCGGATGGCGGACGGATCCCCGGGGAGCTTCGCCGCACCCTCCGGCGGTCGCTGAGCCCGCCTGGCCTGCACCCCGTAGAATGGGGTCAGTGCCATCCACACGCATCAAGTTCTGCGGCATCACGCGCCTGGAGGATGCGATCGCGGCAGCCGACGCCGGCGCCTGGGCCATCGGATTCATCCTCTGGCCGGGTTCCGCTCGCGCGATCGATCCTGCCGAAGCCGCGATGATCGCCCGCCAGCTGCGGCGGCGCGTCCGCATCGCGGGCGTGTTCGTCGACCAGGGCATGGACGAGGTCGTCCGGCTCTCCGAGCAGGTGGGCCTCGACCTGGTCCAGCTCCACGGCACCGAGGGCCCGTCCTACTGCTCCGAGATCCAGCACCGCACGGGCGCGCAGATCATCAAGGCCGCTCGCGTCGCCACCATCGGCGACATCACGAACCTCCAGGGTGCGTTCCGAATCGACATCGACTTCCATCTCCTCGACGCGTTTGTCGACGGCGAGATGGGTGGCACCGGCCAGACGTTCGACCACAAGCTCGCTCGCGAGCACCGTCGCCGCACCGCGCTGATCCTCAGCGGCGGGCTCACGGCGGAGAACGTCGGCGAGGCGATCAAGCAGGTCGCCCCGTTCGCGGTCGACGTGTCGAGCGGCGTAGAAGTTTCACCGGGGGTCAAGGACCCCGCGATGATCGAGGCGTTCGCGGCCGCTGTTGCCGCCGCGACGCCCGAAGAGCCCGCCAGCCCGGAAGAGGCTGGCCATGGCGAAGAGAGCGTCTGGCGCGAGGCGTCAGGCGAGAGTGGCGACTGGCCTGCGGGCAGCGCCGATAAGACCACGGATGCTCGTGGCGAATTGATGCCGGATACCGGCGAGGAAGTGGCGCAGATGCGCGACGAAGAAGAGAACACGCAGCCGCTGAGCGGTGCAGAGCCCGAGACGACGCCGCAGGACGGCGCGCAGGAAGAGCTCCAGCCCGGTGGCGAGACCACCGAGCCGACCAACGACGACGCGGCCACCGCGCCCGAGGACCATGGCGCGCGCGCCGGAGTCGACGACGCCGACGAACCCGTCGCGAGCGACAGCGTCGACGTCGACGTGCCCGAGTCGGCGAGCGACGCCCAGGAGGCCGAGCTCGACGATCTCGATCCGCTCGAGGACTCCGAGGACGACGACGAGGATCCGCTGGCGGACTCCGCCGACGACCGCGACCCGACCGACGATCTCGTCGTCGGCGACGGCGGCGACAGCTGGGCCGAGGTCACCTCCGAGGACGCTTCGGCGCAGCCGGAGAAGCCGACGCAGCGCGGCGGTGGCTACCGCGGCCCCACGGGTGACTTCCCGGACGAGAACGAAGGACGCGGCGGCCCGCGCGGCGGCGCCGAGCGCGGCCCCAAGGGCGGCGGCTTCCGTGACCGTGACGACCGCGGCCCGCGTGGCGGCGGTTTCGGTGGC
>JAURVW010000303.1 GCA_030655275.1 Solirubrobacteraceae bacterium | reverse complement strand
ACGGACCCGATCGGTCCGGACGCGACGATCGCAGGGTCGCCGGCGCGCTGAGATCGGCATGATGGTGCGCGCTCCATCCGACCCAGGACCCGCATGACCAAGACCAACCCGGGCAACTTCTTCGAGGACTTCACCGTCGGCCAGGTGATCGACCACGCGACGCCCCGCACCGTCACCGAGGGCGACCGCGCCGTCTACGGCTCGCTGTACCCGACCCGCTTCGCCCTGCCGTCCTCGGCGCAGTTCGCCGCCGACTCGGGCCTCGCCACCCATCCGGTCGAGGAGCTGATCGGCTTTCACATCGCGTTCGGCAAGACCGTGCCGGACGTCTCCCTCAACGCCGTCGCCAACCTCGGCTACGCCGAGCTGCGCTTTCACCAGCCCGTCGTCCCGGGCGACACGCTCTCCACCTCCTCCGAGGTCATCGGCCTCAAGGAGAACTCGAGCGGCAAGAACGGCGTCGTGTACGTGCGCTCGACCGCGAAGAACCAGCGCGGCGAGGTCGCGATCGACTGGGCCCGCTGGGTGATGGTCCACAAGCGTGATCAGTCCCTGCCTGCGCCGGAGACCGTCCTCCCGGAGCTCGCGAAGGTCGTCGATCCTTCCGACCTGATCATCCCGGCCGGCCTCGACTTCACGGGCTACGACTTCGCTGCTGCCGGCGAGCCGCACGCGTGGGAGGACTACGAGGTCGGCGAGAAGGTCGACCACGTCGACGGCGTCACGCTGACCGAGTCCGAGCACCAGCAGGCCACGCGCCTCTGGCAGAACACCGCGAAGGTGCACTTCAACAAGGAGGCTCGCCCCGACGGCAACCAGCTCGTCTACGGCGGCCACATCATCTCGCTCGCCCGCGCCCTGTCGTTCAACGGCCTCGCGAACGCGCAGCTGATCGTCGCGATCAACGGCGGCGCGCATACGTCGCCGGCCTTCGCGGGAGACACGATCTACGCGTGGAGCGAGGTGCTCGACAAGGCCGAGACGTCGGCGCCGGGCGTCGGCGCGCTGCGCCTTCGCCTCGTCGCCACGAAGGGCCGCGACGAATCCATGACGCTCAAGGGCGAGGACGGCAAGTACGCCCCGGGCGTCCTGCTAGACCTCGACGTCTGGGCACTCATCCCGACCCGCTAGTCGGGCGTCTCGGGACGGCGCGCTTCGTGCTGCTGTCCCGCCTGCGGCGGCGCGCTCTTCCGTGCGCGCCGCCGATCGGATTTAGGGAGCCTGGATGACCAGACCGACGCGCTGCCGGAGCGCGTCGAGTTCCTTCTCGCTGCGCGCCTCGGTCATGGTCTGGAAGGCGCCGGCGAACCAACGCGTGCCATCGGCGCCGGAGGCGCTGCTGTAGGCCGTGAGCGACTGGAGCATGACCCCGCGCTCGGCGAGCACCGGAAGGTCCGTGATCTTCAGCGCTCCGGTCCGGGACGACGGCAGGAGCGCGACCGTGCCGCCGTCGGTCGGACGCTCGGGCGTGAGCTCAGGGGAACTGGTCATCGAACCGCGCGCAGTGATCGCAAGGTCGGCGAGTGCGTCGGCGTCGGGCCCGTCGGCGATGAAGGTGCCGGTGAGGCGTTCGTCGTCGAGCCGGGGCAGACTCACGTCGGCACGCACGTTGCCGTCGGCGTCGACCCTCACGAGGTGATCGATACAGCGCTCGTACCCCTGGTTCTTACGCTGCTCCTTCCGGTTGGCGAACGGATCGTACGGCCGTCGGCAGGGGCCGAGCTCGGCCAGGGCGACGACCGAGGCACCACTCGCCGGATCGTGGTCGACGAGTCGGGCGACGCCGGCGGCGGTGAAGGTGACCGACGACAGCGTCGTGCCGCGTCCGTCCGCGGTTCGCAGCTCGATCGGCCGCGCGACGTTCGGGGTCTTGTTGAGGTCGCTCGCGCGCACCGTCACGATCCGCTTGGCGAAGACGTTCCCCGAGATCCCAGCCTGCTGGTCCTCGCGGACGGCGTCGTACGCCTCGCCCTCCCCGGAGGAGAACGTGAAGCCGTCGAACTGGCCACGGTAGACGCGGACGGGACCGAAGTCGGCGAGCGTCGCCCGCCGCCCGGGCGTGACGTCCTCGCTGGCGTAGACGAGGGTGCCCGACGCATCGAGCGCCAGTTCCGTGCGACCGTCGCCGGTCACGTCGGCCACGGCGCCGACGGGTTGCGCAAAGGCCTGCAGCGCCGAGAACACCGGTGCGTTCGACGAGCCGAGATCGAGGTCTCGTGGTGAGTGCGGCCGCTGGGCGCGGAGGTCGAGGGTCGACGGCGTTCCGCCCAGGAGCGCGTCGGTGACGAACACTCCGGCAAGCGTCCGGAAGTCACCGAGGCCGTCGCCGTCGAGGTCGGGCAGCGCTTCGACCTGGTTGCCCGCCAGCATGCGCACCGGAACACGGGCCCATGGTCCGGGGCTCGAGATCAGCAGGCTCGAACGGCCGTCGTCGCGGGTGATGAAGTCGGGCCGGGCGTCACCGTTGACGTCGGCAGGGGTCAGGGCCGTGTCGGCGTTCGCCGTCTGCCGGGCGACCTCGGCGACGGTCGCCTCGACCGTCGCGAGCTTCGTCGGCTTCGGCGCGCGGGCACCGAAGCCCGTCGGTCGGGCAGGCGCAGCGGCGTCGTCCTTGGCGCGGTCGGT
>JAURVW010000299.1 GCA_030655275.1 Solirubrobacteraceae bacterium | reverse complement strand
ATGAAGGCCGGGACGCCCATGTCGACCAGGCGGCTGAGCGCGGTCGCGGCGTTGTTCGTGTGCAGCGTGGAGAGGACGAGGTGGCCGGTGATGGCGGCCTGCATCGCGATCTGCGCGCTCTCGGCGTCGCGGATCTCGCCGACGAGCATCACGTCCGGATCGGCGCGCACCATGGCGCGCAGGCCGTTGGCGAACTCGAGCCCGATCTTCGGGTTGATCTGCAGCTGCTTGACGCCCGGGACGCGGTACTCGACCGGATCCTCGATCGTCACGAGCGTGCGGTCGCCGGTGTTCGTGAGCTGCAGGGCGCCGTAGACGGTGGTCGTCTTGCCCGAGCCGGTCGGACCGGTCGCGAGCACACCGCCGTGGGAGCGGTTGAGCGCGCGGATGAGGCGGTCCTGGTCCTCGGTGCGCATGCCGAGCTCCTCGAGCCCGCGGACGGTGCCGCCGCTGTCGAGTACGCGGAGCACGACCGACTCGCCGTCGACGAGCGGCAGGGTCACGACGCGCAGGTCGATCCGACGACCGTCGATGTTGAAGCCGACGCGTCCGTCCTGCGGCATGCGGCGCTCGGCGATGTTGAGCTCCGAGAGGATCTTCAGGCGCGACACGACGCTCGCCGCCAGCTGGCGCGGCACGGAGGTGACCTCGTGCACGACGCCGTCGATGCGGAAGCGCACCTTGAGGCCCTCGGAGGTCGGGTCGAAGTGGATGTCGGAGGCGCGGCGCTCGACGGCCTGGGCGATCACGGACTGCACGATCTTCACCGTCGGGCCCTCGTCGTCGGTCGTCTCGCGGAGGTCGTTGACCTCCTCCGGCGCCGCGACCTCGTCGATCTGCTCGAGGACGGTGCTGACCTGCGAGTCGACGCCGAGCACGCGCGAGATCACCATGTCGATGTCGTCCTCCGACACGACGATCGGGCGCACGCGCTGGCCGGTGAGCATGGCGATGTCGTCGAGGGCGACGATGTTGCCCGGGTCGACCATCGCGACGACGAGCGTCTCGTCGTCGAAGGCCACGGGCAGGGAGCGCAGGCGCCGAGCGGTCTGCGCATCGACGAGCGTGGCGGCTCGCATGTCGACCTCGGCCTGGCGGATCGACAGGTACGGCAGGCCGAAGCGCTCGGCGATGGCCTGGCCGAGCTGCTCGGAGCTGATGAGCTGGCGGTCGAGCAGCAGCTGGCCGATCGGGCGGCCGAGGGAGCGGGCCTCGTCGACCATCTCCTCCACGATGTTGCGCGGCACCCACATGGCGTCGACGACGATGTCGCCGAGGCGGCGACGCGGCGTCGGGACCCAGCCCGAGCCGGAGCCGGGCAGGCCGCTGGGCACGGGAGGCGCGGCGACCGCGCTGGCGGTGAGGGAGGCGGGCGACGGGGCCGGTGCCGGTCCCCCGCCCCACGTGCCGGTCTTCAGCGAGCGCGCGGCGGCAGCCGCGGCGGCGTCGGCGGGATTGATCGGCGTGGAGTTCGGATCGAGCATCGGCTGGTACACCAGGGTCGGTCGTACGGCGACGACGGGGCGGTGCCCCAGTCATCGGCGCCTGCGCGCGGCCCTGAACCCCCGCTCGCCGGCGCCGGCGCCGATCGGCCGGGGCCGACGTGGACGCCGGCATCGGTCAGATGGCCAGACGTTCGGGACTGTTCATGGGGTCCTGACCCCATCCGCGGTAGGACGGGAGTTTGAGGGCCGCGAAAGCAGGACTTCCATGACGCCTAACATGCAACGCTCAGCGTCGTGGTTGCACCAGCAACTCATCGGCCATGTAGGGGGAACTTGGGCGACATGCTTCAGGCAGAGGGACAACGAATCAACTTGCGAGCTCCGGACCCGTTGCTGGATCCTGCCCGCCTCGACGCGCTCCGTGAGCTGGACCTGCTCGAGAGCGCGCCGCAGGACAGCCTCAGCAAGCTGAACGACATCGCGAGCGCCGTGCTCGGTGTGCCGGTCTCCGCCCTCTCACTGATCTCGTGGGACCGTCAGATCACCGCGGGCATGAACGGCCTGATTGGCACCACCGAGGTGCTCGACACGCCCTTCTCCCATTCCTTCTGCCACCACGTCGTGCGCGCCGGCGAGCCGTTCGTCGTCGAGGACTCCCGCAAGCACCCCCTCGTGATGGACAACCTTGCGGTCCGCGACGACGAGATCATCGCCTACGCCGGCGTGCCGGTCCGCCTGGAGAACGGCGAGTGCGTCGGCGCGTTCTGCGCCTGCGACCACAAACCACGCCGGTGGACCGACGCCGACCTCGCCACGCTCGGCAACCTCGCGACGATCGCCGTCGACGTGCTCGAGCTCCACCGCATCAAGCGCGACGGCGGCATGCGCGACACCCTCACCGGCCTGCCGCGGCGCGCACTCTTCACCGAGCGCGTGCGGTCGATGCTCGACAGCGACGAGTTCGCGATGGGCTCCGTCACGGTCGTCGCCGTCGACCTGCAGGCGTTCCGTCTCTTCAACGAGGCGTGGGGCCACGAGGCCGGCGACAAGATCCTCACGGAGGTCGCGCGACGGTTCCGCGACACCACCGGTGATCCGGAGGCCGTCTGCCGCGTCGCGGGCGACGAGTTCCTGATCGCGAACGCCGGCCCGGAGGACGCGGAGTCGTTCGTCGGTCGCCTGCAGCAGATGCTGGCCTCGCCGCAGATCCGCATCGACGGGGTCGACCAGCCGGTGAGCGCGCTCTTCGTGGCGACGACCAGCAAGCCCGGCGTCGACGCCGCCGAGCTCATCGACGACGCCCTCGCCACGCTCGCCGCGACGAAGACGACCGCGACCGAGCAGGCGATCGGGCCGCTCGCCGGCCCGGCCATGGAGCGACTGCGGCTGCGTAACGCGATCTCCGGCGCCGAGCGACGCGACGAGCTCGCGCTGCACTACCAGCCGCTGCTGGATCTGCAGACCGGCCGCGTCCACAGTCTCGAGGCGCTGCTGCGCTGGGAGCATCCGGAGCTCGGATCGGTCTCCCCCGTCGACTTCATCCCCGTGGCGGAGACCACCGGCGCGATCGTGCCGATCGGCGAATGGGTGCTGCGCCGCGCCTGCTCCGACCTGGCGAACTGGCGTGCCGAGTTCCCGGACATCGACGTGACCGTGGCCGTCAACGTCGCCCCCGAGCAGGTGCGTCTGCCGAGCTTCGACGCGGCCGTCGGCGCCGCGCTCGACGCAGCCGGACTGCCGCCCGGTGCGCTGGCCCTCGAGATCACCGAGCGCACGATCCTCACCGACCGGCCGGGTGAACGCCGCACGATCGACGCCCTCCAGGCGCGCGGCGTCGACCTGCACCTCGACGACTTCGGGACGGGCTACTCGTCGCTCGGATACCTCACGCGGTTCCCGCTCGACGTGATCAAGATCGACCGCATGTTCGTGAGCCGGATCGGCACCGACGAGCGGGCGACGGCGCTGATCGCGGGCATCATCGCGATGGCCCACTCGCTCGGTCTCCAGACCGTCGCGGAGGGCATCGAGGATGCGACCCAGCGCGATGCGCTCACCGAGATGGGTTGCGACTTCGGCCAGGGGTTCCTCTTCGCGCGACCCAGCCCGGGCGACGACGTCCCGGATCTGCTGCGGCAGTTCGGGGGCTGAGCGAGCGCGCGAGCGCGCACCGCCTGCGTGCCTGGCCACGATCGCCGTCCGGCAGGCGGTAGACCGCGAGACGACCAAGCGTGCCCGGAGCGTTGCGGCGCCACCGCGACCCACCGCCGTCTAGCGTGCGGCCGATGAAATGTGCCTCGACGCAAGAGCCCGCGCGATGACGGGCACGCCTGACGAGCCGCGGATCGCGGTGATCGGGGCCGGCATCGTCGGCCTCTGTGCGGCGTACGCCCTGCATGAGCTCGGCGTCACCCCGGCGGTCTACGAACGAGGGCGTCCGGGGCAGGGGCAGTCCGGCGGGGAGTCGCGACTGTTCCGGCATGCCCACGACGATGAGCGGCTCGTGCGGTTCGCGATCGAGAGCCGCGGCATCTGGCGGGCGTGGGAGACCGCCTTCGGCCGCACGCTCGTGTCGGGCGACGGTGTGGTCGCCCTGGGGGACGGCGCGATCGAACGGCTCTCGACCCTCGAGGCCGTCGGCGGCGTGGACGCCGGCGAGGTCGACGCCGACGAGCTGGCCGTGCGTCTGCCGGTGCTCGGGTGGTACGACGGGCCGGCCGTCCTCGACCGAGACGGCGGAGCGATCGACGCCCAGGGGGCGATCGCGTCGTTGGCCGGCGCACTCGGCGACGCGATCGTGACCGACGAGGTCCTGTCCGTCCGGCCGCTACCGGACGACCGCGTGGAAATACGCACCTCCTCCAGCACCGAGATATTCGACCGCGTGCTGGTGGCCGCAGGTCACGGCGCCAGCCTGCTGTGGCGCGGGTTCGGCCTCGCGGTGCCGGTCACCTCGTCCGCGCATGTGCGCCTCACCTACGACCTGATCGATGCGCCGCCCGCACAGGTCGCTTGCCTGCAGGACGGCAGCGGCGTGTGGGGCGAGACCGGGATCTACGGCGCGCCGGTCCCGGGGAACGCGCTGTACGCGATCGGCCTCAGCGAGACGGTCGACGCGCGGCCCGACGGCGGGGTCGTCGACCCGACCGGACTGGCCGAACTGGTCGACCGCACGAACGCTTACGTGGAGCGGGCGCTCCCGGGCCTGCGACCGGAGGCGGTCGGGGTACGACACTGCTGGGTGACGGAGTTGTCGTGGAGTGAGGACGGCGTCGGCGTATGGGAGGCCGGCGGCGCGCTGCTCGTGGCGGGGCACAACCTCTTCAAGCAGGCGCCGGCGCTCGGGCGGGCCCTCGCGAAGGCGCTCGTGGGCGAGGCGCTGAAGCAGGATCTCAGGCCAGAATCCCGGCTCGGACACCCATAACACCGTCACTCCCGGTCGAGCGGGGGACGACCCCTTGTGTGACCACGGTCGACCAGGGAAACGGCCCCAAACCGCTCCAGTTTTGCGTACAACTCCCTTACCCCCGCGTTGCTCAGGGCACACGAGCAGCCGGGAATGATCTCCGGGGGGAGATCCATAGGGAGGCGCAGCGGTCGGT
>JAURVW010000296.1 GCA_030655275.1 Solirubrobacteraceae bacterium | reverse complement strand
ACCGACCGTGGCGTGCCGGCGAATGAGCCCGTCTCCCAGACCTCGCCCTCCGCGTCGTGCGCGCCGTCGGCAAGGCGATCCCGAAGCGCCGTCGCCGCCAGCAGCGTCGCGCGCCCCGCGACCACGACGCCCGTGGAGGCGTAGGCGCCGCTGTCGTGGCCGACGGCGTCGGTGTCGGAGGGGACGAGATCGATCTGGTCGGCGGTCGTCCCGAGCACCTCCGCGGCGATCTGGCGGTGGACCGTCGCCGTGCCGTTGCCGAACTCGGCGGTGCCCACGGCCAGTCGGTAGCGACCACTCGGCAGAAGGCCGATGCGCACGTCGGCGTGGTGCCCGCCGGGCGGTCCGGCGTCGAGCATCGCGATCGCCGTGCCCTCGCCGACCAACCAGTCCGGTCCGGGCGACGAGCCACGCCCGTCGTCGCGGCCGCGCTCGAGCGCGCCTCCAACGAGTGCGACACACTGGTCGAGGCCATAGCTGCCGAAGCTCACATCGTGGTCCGCGCCCTCGATCGAGAGCATCGGGTCGCCCGGGCCGACGGCGTTGCGCGCGCGGACGACGGCGGGGTCGAGGCGCAGCCGGTGGGCCAGCTCGTCGATCGCAGTCTCGACGGCGAAGATCGCCTGGGAGAGCCCGTAGCCGCGGAACGCGCCGGAGGGCACCTGGTTCGTGTAGACCGAGGCGGCGTCGACGCGCTTGGCCGGGCACCGGTAGACCGCGATCGACTCGCCGCAGCCGTGGGACATCACCCCGAGGCTGTGGTTGCCGTAAGCGCCGGTGTTGGCGACCATCCGCAGGCCGAGCGCGGTGAGCACGCCGTCGTCCGTCGCCCCGAGGGTGACCGTGAGCTCCATCGGATGGCGCGTCGTCGTGGTGGCGAACTGCTCCTCGCGCGTGACCTCCACGCGCACCGGGCGCCCGAGGCGCAGCGCCGCGATCGAGACGAGGTCCTCCGTGAGCAGCTCCTGCTTGCCGCCGAAGCCGCCGCCGACCCGCGTGGTGAACACCCGCACCCGGTCGCGCGGCAGGTCGAGGAGGCGGGCCAGTTCATCGCGGGTGAGGAACGGCACCTGGCTGGAGGTACGGACGTTCAGCCGGCCGCGCTCGTCGACCCAGGCGGTCGCGCCGTGCGTCTCCAAGTGCGCGTGTTGCACGCGCTGGACCCGGGCGTGCTGCTCGACGACCACGTCGGCGGCGGCGAGCCCGGCCGCATAGTCGCCGAGTTCGGAATGACATTCGCCCGCGAGGTTGCGCGAGGGGTCGGCGATGCGCGTCGTGACCGGATCCTTCTCGCCGTGCAGGAGCGGGGCGCCCGGGGCCATCGCGACCTCGGGGTCGAAGACCGCGGGGAGCGGCTCGTAGTCGACGACGATCAGGCGGGCGGCGGCCTGCGCGAGCACCACGGAATCCGCGACGACCGCGGCGACGCGCTGGCCGATGAACCGCACGACCGGATCGAGCACGAGGGTGTCGTCGGGATCCTCGAGGCGGTTCGTGTGGCGGGCGGTCGAGAAGAGGAGGTCCGGGGCATCCTCGTGCGTGAGGACGAGGTGCACGCCGGGCGCGGCGAGCGCGGCCGACGCGTCGATCGAGCGGATCCGCGCGTGCGGGTGCGGCGACCGCAGCAGCGCGAGATGCAGCAGGCCGGCCGGCGCGTCGTCGAGGGTGAACGGCGCCTCGCCCGTGACGATCTTCGGCCCGGCCGGCGCGGGCAGGCTGCGGTCCGTTGAGGCACCGGCGACGTCGTCGTCGAGCACGCTGTGCCCCTCGATCGCATCGCGGATCGCGCGGTAGCCCGTGCACCGGCAGACGTTGCTCTTGAGCGCCCGCGGCAGGTCGGCTCGCTGCTCCTCGCTGAGCGCGGTCGCCGTGACGATCATCCCGGCCGTGCAGAAGCCGCACTGGAATCCCTGCGCAGCGAGGAACTGGTGCTGCATCGGATGGAGCGCTGGCTCGGCGGCAAACGCTGAGTCGGCGACCGGCTCGATGTCGGCAACCGACTCGGACTCGGGCTCGGGCTCGGACTCGGACTCGGCCCGGGTATCGCTCCCGGCGAGCCCCATCACCGTCGTCACGTCCTTGCCGCGGGCGCGCTGCGCCGGATAGATGCACGAGTGCACGGGCGCGCCGTCGACGAGCACGGTGCAGGCGCCGCAGTCGCCCGTGTCGCAGCCCTTTTTCACGCCGAAGCGCCCCTGCTCTCGTAGGAACGTGCGCAGGCACTGCCCGGCCAGCGGCTCGGCGTCGTGGGCGGCGCCGTCGATCCGCACGCTCATCGTGCCCCCGCGAGCGCGTCGCGGATCTCCAACGCGAACACGCGCGTGAGCTGCCTGCGCCACGCCGGGGCGCCGTGCACGTCGTCGAAGTAGTCGGCGTCGGTCGGAAGGCGCGCGTCGAGCGCGGCCGTCAGCTCAGCGGGCCCTGGGAGCGACGCGAAGGCCAACTGAACGGGTCGCGGCGTCGCGGCCGTCACGGTCAGCACGAAGCTGCCGTCGTCCAGGTCCAGACGACCGATCAGCAGCGCGGCTGAGCGACCGAGCC
>JAURVW010000293.1 GCA_030655275.1 Solirubrobacteraceae bacterium | reverse complement strand
CCGCGAGACGACCAGCAGGGTCGAAATCGCCATCACGAGCACGAGGAGGAGGCGGAGTCGGGCGAAGGTCATCGTGGGGCGGGTTCTGGACCGTGCCGCGCTGGTGCAGCAGGACGGTCCCACCTGAAACCCCTCGGCGGCGCGAACGATGCGCCGGGCGGCGAGCGCCGCTAGGAGGCGGCGAGGTCGACGGTGGCGTAGAGGCCCGTGCGGCCGGTCCGGATGCCGATGCCGGCCCGTCCGAAGTCGGGCGAGAGGAGCAGGGCGCGGTGCCCCGGCGAACGCATCCACGCACGCACGATCTCGGCCGAACTCGCGCCGCGGCGGGTCCAGTAGATCACCTCGCCGATCGGCTTCACGCGGGCGGCATGCGCGAGCCGTCCCTCGAGGGGTTGCTCGCCGGGCAGCGTGTGGGCGACCGTCCGGCGTTGCTGCGATCGACGTGAATGATGGTCGGCGGCGCGGGAGAGCTTTCGACCGAACGCGAGCCGGGCGAGGCCGTGGTCGGCGCGGACGGCGTTGACCCGATGGAGCACCTGTCGCTCGCGCGTGTCGAGGCGAGGCTCGTTCGCCCCGGCCTGTGCGGGGGCAGCGGTGAACGTGGTCGAGCCGGCGGTCACCGCGACGGCGGCCAGGGCGGCGCGGCGCGCGCACGTGCGGAGAGCGGTCGGGCGGGGGTTCGGCATGGCAGGGGGTCCTCGGCGGATCGAGGGGTCCCCTATCCCTACGCGTCTGCGCGACGGAATCATGCAGGTCCACGTGCGTTCGCGCGCCACGTGTGCCCGAAGTCACGCCGGGGCGGGTGGCTGGGCGCCGAGGCCCCGCTCACCAGATCGCCCGTGTGTCGGGGCCCGGGGTGGGCGACCGGCCCCACCGACGCGTACGATCGCCGGAATGCGCATCGCCTGCCTCGGAGAAGCGCTCGTCGACCTCGTCTGCGAACGCCCTGTCACCGGCCCCGCCGAGGTGGATGCGTTCGTCCCGCACTTCGGCGGCGCGCTCGCGAACGTCGCGGTGCAGGCCGCCCGGCTCGGCGCCGAGGTCGGG
>JAURVW010000289.1 GCA_030655275.1 Solirubrobacteraceae bacterium | reverse complement strand
CTGACGTGCCGCGGCCGGAACCTGGGGCGCCGGGCGAGCGGCGGGATCGGCCTGCGGGGCCTGCGGGGCGACCGGGGCAGCCGGAGCGGACTGATGAGCGGCAGGGCCGGAAGGGGCGGCCGGGGGCATGGGCGACGCGGCGGCGGGCGGGGCCTGATGGGCGGCGGGTGCGGTGGGCGGGACGCCAGGCGCTCCGGGCGCGGCAGGGGTCGCCGGCGCTTCGGGCTTGGCGTCGGGCTCGGAGGGCGAGACGTCGTCGTTGTACATACCTCGACGATCGGGTGGTCGGCCGAACCCTTGAGGCAGGCCGCTGCGCCGGTGCGTCACACAGCGAGCAGAGCCCGCGCCCAGGTGGCCGCTGCGTCGACCTCGTCGACCGTCTCGATCGGCGGCCCGGCCGGGCGTCGTACGAGCACCACGGGCAGCCCGCGCTTCCGGGCCGCGTCGAGTTTGGCGACCGTGAGTGCGCCGCCGGAGTCCTTCGTCGCGACCACGTCGATCCGGTGGTGGTCGATCAGGGCCAGCTCCCCCTCCAGCGTGTACGGGCCGCGGTCGAGGAGCAGCTCGTGGTGGGGCGGCAGGTCGGCCGGCTCCGGCGGGTCGACGCACCGGATCAGGAACCACGCGTCTGCCGTCGCCCGGAACGAGGCGAGTCCCTGTCGCCCGGTGGTGAGCAGCACGCGGGCGGGGGCGCGCTGGGCGTCGGGCGCCTCGAGCACGCCCGGCTGGTCGTCGACGACCGGTGGCACCTGCGTCGACGCGCCGGCCTCGGCACCGCCCTCGCCAACGGCACTGCCGACGCTCGCACCGCGGCCGGCGAACCGAGGGAGCAGGGCGGCGGCCTCCTCCAGGGTGTCGACCCAGTGCCAGTCGTCGCCGTCGCGGGCGGTCCAGCCGGGGCGCTGCAGGCGCAGGATCGGGACGCCGCTGATGATCGAGGCGCGCGCCGCGGAGGCGGAGATCCGCTCTGCGAACGGATGGGTCGCGTCGACGACGCAGCCGACGCCCTCCTCGGCCAGCCAGGCCGCGAGCTTCTCCGGTCCGCCGAATCCTCCGATACGCGTCTCGCCGACGGGCAGCCGTGGCCGGGCGACGCGTCCGGCGAGCGAGGAGACCACGCGGGCGTCGGTCGTCTCCACCAGTGCCGCCGCGAGCGCCCGCGCCTCGCCGGTACCGCCGAGAACCAGGACGGTGCGCTGCTCGGTCTCGTCGGCGGGCATCCGGCGATGTTCCCAGCCTCTGCCCGACGGCGACCTGAGACAGCTGGCCACCACCGGCGAGGTCGCCCGCCGGGCGCGTCATGATGGACACTCATGAGTGCCGACGATCACGTCCAGTCCACGAGCGCGGCGTCGCGTCGCCTGCTGCTGATCGGCATCGGCGCCGGCGATCCGGATTACGTCACGGTGCAGGCCGTTCGTGCGATCAACGCCTTCGACGTGCTGTTCGTCGTCACGAAGGAGTCCGACAAGGACGACCTCGTGCACGCGCGCACCGAGGTGATCGCGCGCCACCGCGAGGCCGGCGCCGGCGACTTCACCACGGTCGAGCTCCCAGATCCTGAGCGTCCGTGGTCGCAGGCCCTCGACTACCCGGAGGCCGTGAAGCTCTGGCGCGAGCAGCGGGTCGCGCTCTGGCAGTCCGCGCTGCAGGACAACCTCGGCGAGGGGCAGACCGGCGCGTTCCTCGTGTGGGGCGACCCGTCGCTCTACGAGAGCACGCTCGCGGTGGTCCAGGAGGTCCATGCCCAGGGTGCCGTCGCGTTCGACTACGAGGTGATCCCCGGCGTCTCCAGCGTCCACGCGCTCACGGCGCGGCACCGGATCCCGCTCAACCGCGTCGGCGGTGCCGTGCAGATCACGCCCGCGCGACGCCTCACGAACGGCATGCCGATGGGGCTCGACGATGTCGTCGTGATGCTCGACGGCAAGGACACGTTCGCGTCGATGGATCCGACGAACCTCCACATCTACTGGGGCGCCTACCTCGGCACCGCGGACGAGATCCTGCTCGAGGGTCCCCTCGCCGACCTCGCCGCGAAGATCGTCGAGGTCCGCGCGGAGGCGAAGGAGCGCAAGGGCTGGATCTTCGACACCTACCTGCTGCGCCGCACCGGCCACGACGAGTCGAAGGCCGGTGTCGAGCGCCGGCTCGGAACCGACCGCCGTATCGGCGAGCGCCGCGGCATCGAGGCCCGCGCGGCGTAGTCGCTCGCAGGCCGCGCGCGCCCTCGCCCGCCGGCGCGGTGAGTGGGAGCGACGCCTCCTGCGTCGCTCCGGCTCACCGCTTCGCGTCGTTACGCGCGGAACGCGACCGTGGCCCCCGCGATGCTCAGCACGTATCGGCCGCGCGGCAGCGTGAACCGAAGCGTCGACGTGCGCGAGGTGACCTGACGTGCGGCGACGCGCTTGCCACGCTGCGTGAGGCGCGCCGCGGTGCCCTTCTTGGGCGTCGAGGCCAGCTTCACCGTGCAGCGCACCGGCACGCGCCCCTTGACCGGTCGCTTGGCGACGCACGTGACGACGGCGTTCCTGCCCGGCGCCCCGGCGGGGCCCGTGGCGCCGGTGGGGCCTGCGGTTCCGTTGGCGCCCGCTGCTCCGTTGGTCCCAGGGGTCCCCGCGGCTCCGTCGGCTCCGGCCGCACCATTGACGCCCGCGGCCCCGGTCGGCCCGGCGGGCCCGGCGATGCCTTGCGGCCCGGTCGGAAGGTCTCCTCCGGTGCCGACGAGCGGGATCATCGTGATGGGCAGAGCGGTGTTGGCAGCGAGGCTGAGCGACGCAGCGGCCGAGCCCGCGTTGCTCGGCGCGAAGCGGACGCGAATCGTGCACGAGCCTCCGACGGCGATCGCCTCGCCGCTGCACGTGTCGCCGGACACGATGAAGTCCTCACCGTCGGTGCCGACGAGCACGGCGCGACCGATGCGCAGTGCAGCCGAGCCAGCGGTGTTGGAGATCGTGATCGACCGCGCTTGGCTGAGGGTGGTCTGCGCCACCGATCCGAAATCGATCGTTCCCGACGGCGTCACGGTCGGTGCCGCGGCGGCCACATCGGCCGCGACGGAGAACGAGCGGGCCGTCGGCGGGCCGGTGTAGCCGCCGGCTGTCGCCCGGACCTGGAACAGGTAGTTGCCGGGCTGCAGCCCCGGAGCGGCGTTCGACATCGTCGAGCTGCAGGAGCCGAACTCGGGCACCACCGCCGCCGCCGCGGGGTACACGCGGCAGGCGAACGAGGCCGGGACCGACGCCGCGAAGGTCCACGACGGCACGCCGCTCACGGCGTCGCCCGCGCTCGGGCCGGACGAGACGGTCACCAGCGGCGCCACGGTGAAGCCGTAGGTCTTGCTCGTCGAGAACCCGGAGTTGCTGGCCGTGACCGTGAGCGTGTGGTTGCCGAACGCCGCTCCTGATGGGATGGCTGCCGTCGTGGCGCTGCAGGGCAACGACGCTCCGTCGAGGGTGCACGCCACGGCGACGGTGCCGGAGGCACCAGCGGCGGGAATCGCCGCGTACTGCGCCGAGGGCGGATCGGACACGTCGTACACGCCGGAGGGTCCCGTCGCGCTCGTGAAGACGGGCTCGTACCGGACGACGGAGAACGGGACCGAGTTGCTCATGCCCGTGGATCCGGTCGTCTGCGACTGGAAGATCACGCGGACCGAGTAGTTGCCCGCCGTTCGATCCGGCGGAATGGTCGCGGTCAGGGTCGCGGTCCCTGGCGTCGAGACCGTGGTCGCGGCGAGCAGGAGATCGTTCGTGTTCGGACCGGTCAGGTAGAGATAGACGACGGTCTGGCCGCTGGCGGTGGTGGACGTCAAGCTCGCGTTGATGGTCGACCCTGCCGCGACGGGGTTGGGCGACACGCTGTTGATGATGAACGCGGCGGATGCGCCGGAGGCGCTGCCGAGCAGCACCACCAGCATCGAGAACAGCGCGACGGCGAAAGCCGATGAGCGGCGGGCGAGGGACATGGACAGGGCTCCTGAGACTGCGGCGCTGCGAGGGCAGCGGCGATGATCATGAATACCGGAAACGGTCTCGTCAACGCACCCGGCGCCGGGCGGCCGGGATCGGTTGGCCCTTCATGGCCGTGGAGTGGGCTGCTCGGCGTCGTCTACCAGCCGTAGTTGAGCGTCGTGGTGCGGGTCGACCCGTCCTCCAAGGTCGCGACGACCTCGATGCCACCGGAGGAGAAACTGCCGTCGTAGCTCACGATGAAGGCATGCGCGGGGCCCGTGGGCACGAGCGAGCGCACGTCGCGCGACGTCGTGATCGTGAGCAGCTCCACGTCCTCGCGGGCCTGGCCGTAGAGGATCGCTCGACCCGGCTGGAGCCGCAGGGCGGCGCCCGCCGGGTCGAGGAGCTCCTGTCCCGCCTCCTGGCCGCCACCGGTCCCGCCCACGGTGAGCACGCCGCCCGCCTGAAAGCGTTTGGCTGGATCCGCCGGGCACCCCGTCGACAGGAGCCTCGCATCGAGTTCCGAGAGCAGCCCCAGGATCGGGTCAATCGTTCCGACGCGGTCGCCGACGATCGATCCGACCTCCCCGACGCACCACACGCCCGCCTTCGATCGCACGCCGTCGAGGCCGACGGACGGGCCGCCGCCCGGATCGGGAGCGCGGGCGATGATCCGCCGGGTGCTCGGATCGACCTGGGGAAAGAGGTCGCGCCCGGCGGGGATGCTCGAGCCGGGCTGGCCCGGCTGCGGCATGAGTGAGGTCGAGGTCGTGCGGCCGTCGGCGTAGCGGGCCGTCGCCTGCACGTCGGCCGGTGAGGCGTCCGGGCCGTAGAACGCGATGAATCCGCCGCGCCCCTCGGACGGGCGGACCATCGATCGCCGGCCCCCCGTCGTGAGGCTCAGCGCCGGCACCGCCCCGCCGGTCGAGCCCCACACCACGCTGCCGAGGATCGAGCGCTCGGAGGTGGTGGGGTTGCCGACGAGGGTCGTGAGCTGCAGCTCCACCTCGTGACGACGCAGGAGGGTGGGGGAGACGCACTTCGTCGGCGCGCCCCCGTTGCTCGACGTGCGCACGGTGCGGAACGTGTTCGACCCGTCGATCCAGCC
>JAURVW010000281.1 GCA_030655275.1 Solirubrobacteraceae bacterium | reverse complement strand
TCGCGGGTGTCGACGTGGCCGGGCTCGACGCGACCGCGGCCGCCGCCAAGCTCGAGGCGTCGCGCGCGACCTTCCAGCGCGACGTGTCGGTGCAGGTCGGGTCGAAGAAGTTCCGGCTGAGCGCCGGCCAGGCCGTCTACTCCGTCGACGTGCCCGGCTCGGTCAGTGCGGCGCTCGCGGCGAAGGGCCCCGGCAACGTGAACCCGGTCGTGAAGTACAAGGACGACAACGTCCGCGCCTTCGTGAAAAAGCTCGCCGAGCAGTCCTACCGCGCTCCGAAGGACGCCCGCATCGCGATCACCGTCGACCGCATCCGCGTCGCGCCGCACACCGTCGGTCGCCGGGTCGACGTGAACCCGCTCGCCGCCTCGATCGAGAAGGCCCTCAAGGATCCGGTCGCCCCGCGCTTCTTCCAGCCCAAGCGCGTCGCCGTGAAGGCGGCGGTCACGAAGGGCACGCTCAAGAAGACCTACCGCACCATCCTCACGGTGAACCGCAACACGTTCAAGCTGCGCCTCTTCAAGGACCTCAAGCTCTCCAAGACCTACTCGATCGCCGTCGGCGCGGCCGGCCACGACACGCCGTCCGGTCTCTACAAGATCAGCAACAAGGCCGTGAACCCGGTGTGGAGCGTGCCGAACAGCGCCTGGGCGGGCGACCTCGCCGGCACCACCGTCCCCGGTGGCGCGCCGAACAACCCCCTCAAAGCCCGCTGGCTCGGCATCGTCGACGGCGTCGGCATCCACGGCACCTCGGAGGACTGGTCGATCGGTTCCCGCGCGAGCCACGGCTGCCTGCGCATGCACGTCTCGGACGTCAAGGACCTCTACCCGCGCGTGCCGGTCGGCACCACCGTCCTGATCAAGTAGGGCGGGGCGGGGCCGCGCCCCTGACCGGCCCGATCGGGCCAGGTCAGGGGCGCGTGGCGCCGACGATGGTAAAGTGCATAAACATAACCTTGTTTAGGTTGTTTATCGCGCCTCATGCCTCCCGTCCACGCCTCCGCACCTGAGATCTCCTCGACCGACCTGCGCGGCGCGATGGGGCGTTTCGCCTCGGGCGTCACCGTGATCACGGCTCGCGACGAGGACGGCCAGCCGGTGGGTACGACCGTCTCGGCGGTCACGTCGCTGTCGCTCGATCCGCCGCTCGTGCTCGTCTGCCTCGACCGCAGGAGCCACACGCTCCGGGCCGTGCGCGACCACGACGCCTTCGCCGTCAACGTGCTCGGCTCCGGCCACCAGGACGTCTCGAACGCGTTCGCGCGTTCGGCCAACCCGTCGGCCTGGGAGGGCCTGAGTCACGGCCCGCAGTCGACCGGGAGCCCGGTGCTCGACGACGCGCACGTCGCGCTCGACTGCCGCGTGGAGTCGATCGTCGATGGCGGCGACCACGAGATCCTGATCGGGCGGGTGGTCGACCTCCATCACGGCGACGCCGACGGCGAGCCGCTCGTCTACTACGGCGGCAAGTACGCCGCGCTGGCGGGCCCGTCGGCGTTCGAACTCGAGCAGGCCGAGGAGCGCCGCCGCGCAGCGGTGGAGGCGGTCGAGTGCGAACTGCCGACCTCCGACGGCCACTTCCGACTGCTCGCGCACGAGCGAGCCGAGGGGGATCTCACCGCGGCGCTCGTCCACGGCGACCCGGCTTCGCACCCCGCACCGGTGATCCGGGCTCACGCGGCCTGCCTCCTGGGCGACGTGCTCGGCTCGCTCGCCTGCTCCTGCGGCCAGGAGCTCGCGGCCGCCAAGGACGAGATCACCAAGGCCGGCGCTGGCGTCCTGCTCTACACGAAGCGCTCCGGCGCCGACGCGTTCCTCTGTGCCGCCGGCGAGGGACCGGACACCGTCGTCGGTGCCGGGCTCCTCGCCAGGCTCGGCATCCGCCGCGCCGCCTGAGCCGACCGGCCGGCACGTTCGACGAACGCCACGCCGGCCCTCTCGGGACCCCGCTGCCTGACGCGGCGCCCAAGACTTCACACCCCAGTCCGCCGAACTCCACCCCGAGTTCGTTCGGCGGGTCACTCACCACGACCACCGAAAACAAGACTGAATCGATCCAGAGACACTGCAATGAGCGCACCCACCACCTCCTCCACCTCCTCCATCTCACCGTCGCCCGGCGTCGCCGCCGCCGACCAGGACCGGTTCGCGAGGCTGCTCGACGCCGCCGACCGCGTCGCGGCCGAGCTGCGCGGCACGGCCGCCGAACGCGACCGGGCGAACGAGACGCCGCGCGCCGAAGTCGAGCTCCTGCGCTCCGCCGACCTGCTGCAGGTCCAGGAGCCGCTCGAATACGGCGGCTCGGGCCTCTCCTACGGGCAGGCCTCGATCATCACGCGCCGCATCGCCCGTGGCGACACCTCGATCGCGCACCTCCTCGGCTACCACTACGCGCAGACCCGCGTGGCGCAGCTCTTCGGCACGCCGGAGCAGGCCGACGCACTCTCGCGCAAGAACGCCGAGCAGAAGCTCTTCTGGGGCGGCATCCAGAACCCCCGGGGCGGCTCGGACCTCGTGCTCACCCGCGACGGCGACGGCTTTCGCCTGAACGGCTCGCGCACGTTCGCGTCCGGCGCCACGCTCGCCGACCACCTGTCGGTCACGGCGACGCTCGACGGCGAACTCGTGTTCATCTCGCTGCCGGCCGGCAAGGACGGGTTCAACCCGCTCGACGACTGGGACAACATCGGCCAGCGACTCACCGACTCCGGCGGGATCGAGCTCAACGACGTGCGCATCGAGGCGTCCGAAGTGCTCGGCACCGAGCCGTTCGTCGGTGGCGTGCCGTCGGCCTACCAGACGCTCGTCACGCCGCACTGGCAGCTCGCGTTCGTGAACTTCTACATCGGCACCGCCGAGGGCGCGATCGACGAGGCGCTCGAGTGGGTCAAGGCCAACGCCCGCGCCTGGGAGTCCTCCGGCGTGGACCGCGCCAGCGACGACCCGTACATCCTGGAGACGGTCGGCGAGATCGTCGCCGAGGTGCGGGCCGCCGCGCTCCTGGCCGACCGCGCCGGTGAGGCGCTCGACCGCGCCTTGGCCGTCGGCCCGGAGCTCACCGACGAGCAGCGCGCCGAGGCCGCGATCGCGATCTACGAGGCCAAGTACCTCACGACGAAGGTCGCCCTCGACGCGACCAGCCGTCTCTTCGAGATCCAGGGCGCTCGCGCGACGACCGCCGCCTACGGCTTCGACCGCCACTGGCGCAACGTCCGCACCCACACGGTCCACGACCCGGTCGCCTACAAGGCGCGCGAGGTCGGCGACTGGGAGCTCAACCGCCGCGCCCCGGAGTTCTCGCTCTACCGGTAGCGCCCAGGCCACAGCCTTCGCGGAAGCGCGCCCGACCACCGTGTTTGAGAGCCACGGCCGGGCGCGACTCCTGCGACATCTCGCCGGCCTGCCGAACAGCGCCCTCTGAAGCGGAGGGCGCCGCGGGCAGCGTCGGCGGGCGGACCGGCCCCGGATTTGCACTCCGGGGCCGGCCCACACCCACTTCTTCGCGGCCGCTCGTCCTGCGGCCGCTCCCGACCACGTCCACCACCGATACGGAAGCACCACCCCACATGCCCGTCACCCTCCACTGGTTCCTGCCGACCAACGGCGACTCCCGCAGCGACCTGTCCCTCGGCAATGCCGTCGGCTCCGCCGGCTCGCGCGTCGACACCACCGGAACGTCGAACCGCGGCAACGGGTCCGAGCGGGCCCCGTCGATCGAGTACCTCGCGCAGGTGGCGCAGGCAGCCGAGAGCCTCGGCTTCGACGGCGCGCTCACCCCGACGAGCTCCTGGTGCGAGGACGCGTGGCTCACCACCGCCGCGCTCGCCCAGCGCACCTCCACCTTCCGCTACCTCGTCGCGGTGCGGCCCGGCATGACCCGCCCGACCTACGCGGCCCACATGGCGGCGACCTTCCAGCGCATCACGGGGAACCGACTGCTGCTGAACGTGGTCGTCGGCGGCGACGACAAGGAGCAGCGCCGCTACGGCGACGCCCTCGGCAAGGACGACCGCTACGCCCGCGCCGGCGAGGTCCTGCACATCATGAAGGCGCTGTGGACCGGCGGGTCCGTCACCTTCAAGGGCGAGCACCAGTGGGTCGAGGATGCGCAGATCGAGGCGCCGCCGGTGGTGCCCGAGATCTACTTCGGCGGGTCGAGCCCGGCCGCCCTCGACGTCGCCGCCAAGTACGCCGACGTGTACCTCACGTGGGGCGAGCCGCCCGCAGCCGTCGAGGAGAAGATCGCCCGCGTGCGGGCCGCGGCCGCCGAGGAGGGGCGCGAGCTGCGCTTCGGCATCCGTCTCCATGCGATCGCGCGCGACACCGCCGACGACGCCTGGAACGAGGCCGACCGGCTCCTCTCAGGACTCGACCAGGAGCAGATCGAGGCGGCCCAGCTCATCCAGGCCGCGTCGCAGTCCGAGGGCCAGCGCCGCATGCAGGCGCTGCACGGCGGCCGCACCGACGACCTCGTCGTGTCGCCCAACCTGTGGGCGGGCGTCGGCCTCGTGCGCGGCGGGGCCGGTACGGCGCTCGTCGGCTCGCACGCGGAGATCGCGGACCGCATCGCCGAGTACCACGAGATCGGCATCGACGAGTTCATCCTCTCCGGTTATCCGCACCTCGAGGAGGCCTACCGCTTCGGTGAGGGCGTCACCCCGGTGCTCAGGGAGCGCGGCCTGCTCGCCGAGCCGCGGGCGGTGGTGCGCTGATGGCGGTCGTGAGCGTCGGCGCCTCGCGCCGGGACGGCAAGACCGCCGAGCCGGCCGGGCCGGGTCGTTCGGTCGCGCGCCGGGCGTCGGGGGCCGCCCTGCGCTGGGTGAGCCCGATCGCGCTGCTCCTGCTCTGGCAGGTGCTGAGCGCGACCGGCGTCCTGCCGGAGAAGACCCTCGCCGGTCCGGCGCAGATCTTCTCGGCGGCCGTCGATCTCACCCGGAGCGGTGAGCTGCCCGAGGCGCTGTGGATCTCGCTGCAGCGTGCGTTCTTCGGCCTCGTGCTGGGCACGGTCTTCGCGATCGTGCTCGGGATCGCCGCGGGCGTGAGCCGGGTGGGCGACCTCGTCGTCGACCCGCCGATGCAGATGATCCGCACGATCCCGCTGTTCGGCCTCGTGCCGCTCTTCATCCTGTGGTTCGGCATCGGTGAGACGCCCAAGGTGCTGCTCGTGGCGCTCGGCGTCGTCGTGCCGCTCTACCTCAACCTCGTCGCCGCGCTGCGTGGCGTCGATCCCGAGCTGCTCGAGGTGGCCGACACCCTGCGGCTCACGCGCACCGAGCGATGGCGTCACGTGATCGGCCCGGCCGTCCTGCCCGCCGCGCTCGTCGGCTTCCGGCAGTCGCTCGGCATCGCGTGGCTGGCCCTCATCGTGGCCGAGCAGATCGCCGCGAGCGAAGGCCTCGGCTACATGATCAACAACGCCCGGGACTTCCTCCAGACCGACGTGATCGTGGTCGGGCTCCTCGCCTACGCGGTGCTCGGTCTGCTCACCGACGCCCTCGTGCGGGTGCTCGAGAAACGCGCACTGCGGTACCGCGACGAAGGAGTGCGCGCATGAGCGTCCAGACGATCCCCGTTCCCCTGCGGAAGCCCGCGCCCGCGGACGTGGGCGGTGCCCCGGAGTCGGTCGTCCGGCTGCGTGGCGTGCGCCGCGCCTTCGGCGACCACGTGGTCCTCGACGACCTCGACCTCGACATCGCGCCCGGCGAGTTCGTCGGCGTGCTGGGTCGCTCCGGCTCCGGCAAGACGACCTGGCTGCGGGCGCTCGCCGGGCTCGACCGAGGCGCCACCGGCGACCTGCGGACGGGCTCCGAGCCGGCCGTCGTGTTCCAGGATCCGC
>JAURVW010000277.1 GCA_030655275.1 Solirubrobacteraceae bacterium | reverse complement strand
CGAGCGCGAAGTCGTAGCTGCTCTGGTAGGCGTCGCCCGAGACGACGATCTTGCCGTCGCTCTGGACCGCCACGCCGCCGCCGTAATCGCCGTTGCTGCCGCCGCCGAAGTCGGTCGTCAGCATGCCGTCGCCGCTGAACGAGGCGTCGAGCGTGCCGTCGGTGTTGAAGCGCAGCACCGAGAAGTCGAAGGCGTTGGCGCCGACGCTGTCGGCGTGGCCGACGATGACGAGCTTGCCGTCGGCTTGCTGCGCGATCGCGTTCGCCGCGTCGGTCTGGGCCGAGACCGAGACCGCCACGATGCCGGTGCCGCCCCAGCCCGTGTCGAGCGAACCGTCGGTGTTGTAGCGCACGACCGCGGTGTTCTCGTAGCTGCCGACGACGCTGCGCCCGGCGAGCACGATCTTGCCGTCGGCCTGCACCAGCGTCGTCCAGGCGTTGTCGTTGACGCTGCCGACCGCGGTCGTGACCTTGCCGGTGCCGTTGAAGCTGGTGTCGAGTGCGCCGGTGGTCGTCAGCCGCACGGCGGCGAACACCGTCTTGCCGCCGACGGTGGCCCAGCCGCCGATGACGATCTTGCCGTCGGCGTGCAGCGCGCCGCCTTCGCCGCCATCGGTGCCGCTCACGTCCACCGTGGTCTTGCCGGCGGTGCCGAACGTGGTGTCGAGCGAGCCGTCGGCGTGGTAGCGGGCCGCGGCGAAATTGCCGTTGCTCGTGCCGACGACGACGATCTTGCCGTCGCCCTGCAGCAGCACGTCGAAGCCGGCATCGGTCGCGCCGAAATCGGTGGTGACCTTGCCGGCGCTGCCGAACGTGGTGTCGATCGTGCCGTCGCGCTGGTAGCGCGCGAGCGCGAAGTCGCCGCTGGTGTAGCCGCCGAGGATGACCTTGCCGTCGGGCTGCACGACCACGGCGGTGGCCATGTCGTTGGCGGTGCCCATGTCGAGCGTGGTCGAGCCGCCGCTGGCCGTGCCGAAGCGCGGCGAGGTGTTGGCCGCGAGCGTGGCGCCGAAGCCGGCCTGGCCGGCGGCGTCTGCAGTATTGCCGAAACCG
>JAURVW010000274.1 GCA_030655275.1 Solirubrobacteraceae bacterium | reverse complement strand
CGAGCGCGCGAGGTCAGCGACGGCGCGCTGCCGTACGCGACCGCGATGGCCGATCGGGCCGAGGCCCACGTGGCGCTCGTCGCGGGCGACGCCGACCGTGCCGTGGTGCTGGCGCGGCGGTCCGTCGAGGCGGCGAAGGCGCTCGGCGCGGTCGTCGAGGCGGAGCGGGGCAGGCTGTTGCTCGGGCGGGCCCTGATCGCTGCCGGCGAGCGTGACGCCGCCGCCGACGAGCTGCGAGAGGCCGAGGCCACGCTGCTGCGCCTCGGTGCCGACCGACTCCACGCCGATGCCATCCGGGAACTGCGCCGCATCGGCCGTCGGCCCAACCGGGAGGGTCGTGCCGGTCAGGCCGACCCGCGAGGCTCCGGGGCGCTCAGTCCGCGCGAGCGGGAGGTCGCCGGTTTGGCGGCCGAGAACAAGACGAACCGCGAGATCGCGGCCGTGCTGTTCCTCAGTGAGAAGACGATCGAGACCCACATGGCGGGCGCGTTCCTCAAGCTCGGCGTGAAGAGCAGGCGAGCGCTCGCCGCGGCGCTGGCCGAGGGCTGAGGGCGAGCCGGGCGTCCGGGCTGAGCGAAGGCGCCACGGGGTCGCCGGCCGTCCTCGCGCTCTTAGGACAGGGAGTGTCCGCTGCATGCCCCGAAAGCGAACTTTCGTTCGACGGGCTCGCTAGCCTCACTTCCGTGCCCGCGTTCCGTCTCGACAGCCCGTTCAAGCCGGCCGCCGATCAGCCCAAGGCGATCGCGGCGATCTCGGAGGCGGTCGACGCGGGCGACCGCTTCACCACGCTGCTCGGCGCGACCGGTACCGGCAAGACCATGACGATGGCGGGCGTCATCGAGCAGGTCCAGCGGCCGACGCTCGTGATGGCCCACAACAAGACCCTCGCCGCCCAGCTGTGCAACGAGTTCCGGACGTTCTTCCCGGACAACGCCGTCGAGTACTTCGTCTCGTACTACGACTACTACCAGCCCGAGGCGTACGTCCCGAGCCGCGACCTCTTCATCGAGAAGGACTCCGCGATCAACGACGAGGTCGACCGCCTGCGTCACGCCGCGACCGCTGCGCTCTTCGGCCGGCGCGACGTGGTGATCGTCGCCTCCGTCAGCTGCATCTACTCGATGGGCTCGCCGGAGTACTACAACAAGAAGGTGATCATGCTGCAGAAGGGCGGCATGTTCGAACGCGACCAGCTGCTCGCGCGCCTCGTCGAGAGCCAGTTCCAGCGCAACGACACCGTTCTCTCCCGCGGTGGGTTCAGGGCGAAGGGCGAGGTCGTCGAGGTGTTCCCGTCGTACGCCGAGACGGCCTACCGGATCACCCTCTTCGGCGACGAGATCGAACGCCTGCAGCACTTCGACACCCTCACCGGCGAGATGATCGACGACGACCTCGGTCACCTCGGGATCTGGCCGGCGACGCACTACAACGTCGACCGCGACCAGATCACGCTGGCCGTCGAGCGGATCGGGCGCGAGCTCAACGAGCGCTGTGAGGTCCTCGAGACCGAGGGCAAGGTCCTCGAGAGCCACCGGCTGCGCCAGCGCACCCAGTACGACATGGAGATGCTCCGCGAGACGGGCTTCTGCAACGGGATCGAGAACTACTCGGGCATCCTCGACGGTCGTCCGTCCGGATCGCGTCCGTACTGCCTGCTCGACTACTTCCCCGACGACTTCCTCTGCTTCATGGACGAGTCGCACCAGACGCTGCCGCAGGTCGGCGCGATGTACGAGGGCGACCGCTCCCGCAAGCAGGTGCTCGTCGACCACGGCTTCCGTCTGCCGAGCGCGATGGACAATCGCCCGCAGACCTTCAACGAGTTCCTCGAGCGCGTGCCGCGGATCTGCTTCGTCTCGGCGACGCCCGGCGAGTTCGAGCGCGGGCACTCCTCGACGATCACCGAGCAGATCGTCCGGCCGACCCACATCATCGACCCGCACATCGACATCCGCCCCACGAAGAACCAGGTCGACGACCTGATGGGCGAGATCAAGCAGCTCAAGGACGCC
>JAURVW010000265.1 GCA_030655275.1 Solirubrobacteraceae bacterium | reverse complement strand
TTGCAACTGCTGTCGGGTGCCAGCGTCACCGCCAGCGCGCCGGTGGTCACCGGCGCCGCAATCGCCGGTCAGGTCGGCACCGCGCTGTCGTTCACCGTCTCGGCCAGCGCCGCCAATCCGCTCACTTTCAGCCTGACCGGCGCGCCGGCCGGCATGACCATCGGCGCCACCGGGGTGGTGACCTGGCCGGCGCCATTGGCGGGCACCTACAGCGTCACTGCACTGGCGCGCGACACGGCCACCAGTCTGATCGGGCAGGGCGTCTACACCGTCACCGTGGCGCCGCCACCGGCGCCGGTGGTGGCGGCGGCGGCCGTCAGCGGCAAGGCCGGCAGCGCGCTGTCCTTCACCGCCACGGCCACCGCCAGCAATGCGCTGACCTGGTCGCTGAGCGGCGCCCCGGCCGGCATGACGATCGGCGCCGGCGGCGTGGTGAGCTGGCCGCTGCCGCTGGCCGGCACCTACAACGACACCATCATCGCCACCGACAGCAAAACCGCGTTGACCGGCAAAGCCGTCACCACCGTGGCGATCGCCGCGCCGCTGCCGCCGGTGGTGAGTGCGGGCAGCGTCAGCGGCCGCCCCGGCAGCGCGCTGTCGTTCACGGTCGGCGTGGTGGCGCCCAATCCGGTCAGCTTCAGCCTGACCGGTGCGCCGGCCGGCATGAGCATCAGCGGCGCCGGCGTGGTGAGCTGGGCCAGCCCGGTGCTGGGCAGCTACAGCGTCACCGTCGTCGCCCGCGACAGCAAGACGCTGTTGACCGGCCAGGCCGTCATGGCCATCAAGATCGCCAGCGCCGGTCCGGTGATCAGCGCCGCGCCGCTCACCGGCGTGGCCGGCAAACCGTTCAGCGGCAGTATCGGCCTGTCGGCGCCGGGGGCCACTTCGCTGTCGGTGTCGATTGCCGGTGCGCCGCTGGGCATGGGCTTCGGTTTCAACGGCAGCGCCATCACCATGGCCTGGGCCAATCCGGTCGCCGGCGCCTACACGCTGAACCTGGTGGCGACGGACTCGGCCGGTTTGAGCGCCCGCGCCAGCGTGCCGATCACCATCAGCGCCAGGTAGATGGCGTGGCGGGTGCGGGCGTGGCGCGGCGCCTTTCAATGGGCCGCCGCCGTGCCGGCTTATTCGTCGTGCCGGTCCATCAGGCGGTATTTGCGCACCACCCCGCCGCGATCGAACAGGATCGACAGTTCTTTCGGGTTGTCGTCGCTACTGAGCACCAGGTTCACATAGGGCAGCGAATCGACGATTTTGCCGTAGCCCAGCTGGTACA
>JAURVW010000262.1 GCA_030655275.1 Solirubrobacteraceae bacterium | reverse complement strand
CGTGCAGGGCGGCGAGATGCTCCTGCGTCCCGGCTGCCGCCTCGTAGCGCTCGCTGAGCGCGTCGAGACGGTTGATCACCAGCGCCGCGATCACGTCGTCCTTCTTCCCGATCTGGCGGTAGAGACTGCCGACGCCGACGCCGACCGCCTTGGCGAGCTCCGGCATCGGGAACTCGACGCCTTCGCGGGAGAACAACTCCCCCGCGACACCGAGGACCTTGGCGCGCTTCTCATCGGACGACAGCGACGTCCAAGGACGGGGCACGTCGGCCGGAGCCTCCGGAACGGTCATTCCGAGAATATTACGGTGTCATCCCCCGCATGGGAAGTCCGACCGAAAGGTCCAACCGGACAATGCCCGGTCGCCTTCGCCCCCCGGATGGGCGCGCCGCGGCGAACCGCTAGAAGAGCTGGTTCTCGCCGTCGAAGACTTCACTGACGGAGTCGTCGGTGAAGATCGCGCGGATCGAGTCGGTGAGCATGTCCGCGGCGGAGATCACGCGGATCTTGTCCGGTGCGCCGGGCCGCAGCGGGATCGTGTCGGTGACGACGATCTCCTCGAACGGCGACGCCGCGAGGTTCGCGTAGGCGTTGCCGGAGAAGACGGCGTGCGTCGCGGCGGCGTAGACCTTCTTCGCGCCGGCAGCCATGACGGCGTTGCCGGCCGCGGCCAGCGTGCCGGCGGTGTCGATCATGTCGTCGACGATCACGCAGGTCTTGTCCTTGACGTCGCCGATCACGTAGCCGATCTCGGCGACCTGTTGGGCGGGCCGGTCCTTGTCGAGGATGGCCAGGCCGGCGCCCATCTTGGCGGCGAACTTCTTGTTGAGCTTCGCGCGGCCGGTGTCCGGCGAGACGACGACGACATCCTCGAGGGCGAGGTCGTTGAAGTACTGGGAGAGCATGAAGAGGGCCGTCATGTGATCGACCGGGCGCTGGAAGAAGCCCTGGATCTGGCCGGCGTGGAGATCCATCGTCACGACGCGGTCGGCGCCGGCGCTCTCGAGCATCCGGGCGATCATGCGGGCGCTGATCGGCTCGCGCGGAGCCGACTTCTTGTCCTGGCGGGAGTAGCCGAAGAACGGCGTCACGGCGATCACGCGGTGGGCGGAGGCACCGACGGCGGCGTCGATCATGAGCATGAGCTCCATGAGCGCGTCGTTCGGCGTCATGCCCGTCGCCGGGTTGCCGCAGATCGACTGCACGAGGAACACGTCCGCACCGCGGATGGACTCCTCGTACCGGCAGTAGACCTCACCGCTGGTGAAGGTCTTCAGCGTGACGGGGCCGAGACCGACGCCGAGGTCCTCCGCGATCTTCAGGGCGAGTTCGGGGTTGGCCCGACCCCCGAAGATCATGAGGTGCTTGTCGTAGCCGATCGGAAGCCGCGTGGAGATCTGCGGCTCGGTGCCTGGGAGCGTCACGCGGCGATTGTAGAGCGCTGGTGAACACGGGCGAGGTGTGGCGGGCCGGCCGCCGGTTTCCCCTGCTCAGCGCCCCGGCCCGTCGGCGGCCACGAGACGCCGTCGCCGGCCCGCGGCATCACGCGTCGCGGTCGGCGTACCCGTCGATGTTGCGCTGGCGGGCGCGGGCGACGGCGAGCGCCCCGGCGGGGACGTCCTCGGTGACGATCGATCCAGCCGCGGTGTACGCGCCGTCGCCGAGGGTGACCGGGGCGACGAGCGTGGTGTCGACGGCGGTCTTGACGCCCTTGCCGATCGTCGTGCGCGCCTTGACCTTCGTCTTGCCGTTGTAGTTCGCCGTGATGGTCGCGGCACCGAGATTGGTGCCCGCGCCGACATCGGCGTCGCCGATGTAGGAGAGGTGCGGCACCTTGCTGCCCTCGCCGATCACGGAGTTCTTGATCTCCACGAACGTGCCGACCTTCGCCGACTCCTCGAGGCGCGCCCCGGGACGCAGGTAGGCGTAGGGACCGACGGAGGCCCCATCGCCGACGGTCGCGCCGTCCAGGGTGCTCGAGCGGATCGAGACGCCGTCGGCGATGTCGCTGCCGATCGCGACCGTGCCCTGTCCGATCAGGCAATCCCGGCCGACGGTCGTGCCGGCGCGCAGCTGCACGGACGGCTCGATGACCGTGTCCTCGCCGATGCGCACGTCGGCATCGATCAGGACGGAGGTCGCGTCGAGGAAGGTGACGCCGGCGAGGGCGTGCTCACGAACGATGCGGGCTTGCGCGAGCGCGGAGACCAGCGCGAGCTGCCAGCGGTCGTTGACGCCGAGGACGACGGCCGGGTCGGAGGCAGCGACGGCGCCGATCGCTCCACCGCCGGCACGCAGCACCTCGAGCACGTCCGGGAGGTACCGCTCGCCCTGGGCGTTGTCGGAGCCGACCTGGTCGAGCGCGGCCGGCAGTGCGGGCCCGTCGAACGCGTAGACGCCGGCGTTGACCTCGTGGATGGCGAGCTCCTCGACCGTCGCGTCGCCCGGGGCCTTCGTCTCGACGATCTTGAGCAGGTCGCCGGCGTCGTCGCGCACGAGCCGGCCGTAGCCGCTGGGGTCGTCGAGGATCGCGCCGAGCACGGTGGCGGCGGCGCCGCGGCCGGTGTGGCGATCGACGAGTTCGCGGATCGCGGTCGCGTCGATCAGGGGCGCGTCGCCCGGGAGCACGACGACCACGTCGACGTCGCCAAGGGAGGGC
>JAURVW010000252.1 GCA_030655275.1 Solirubrobacteraceae bacterium | reverse complement strand
CGAGAGGATCTTCTGCTCCTCGAGGTCCGACGGGATGAAGACGTAGCTCTCGAGGCCGAGGGCGGCGGCCTGCGCGGCGACGGCGCCGGCGAGGTTGCCGGTGGAGGCGCAGGCGAGGGGCGTCATGCCGAGCTCGCGGGCCCGGGCGGAGGCGAGGGCGACGACGCGATCCTGGAAGGAGTGCGTGGGGTTGTGGGCGTCGTTCTTGACCCACACCTCGCCCTTGAGGCCGAGCCGCTCGGCGAGGCGGTCGGCCTTCACGAGCGGCGTGCTGCCGACGGGCAGACCGGCGTGCGCGCCGGCGGGCAGCGTCTCGACCGGGAGGAAGTCGGCGTAGCGCCAGATGTTCTGCGGGCCGGCCTGGATGCGGCGGCGCAGCGACTCCGGGTCGCCGGCGATGGCGGAGAAGTCGTAGGCGACCTCGACCGGACCGAAGCAGCGCTCACAGACGAAGCGCGCCTCCAGCGGGTACTCGAAACCGCATTCGCGGCACGTCAGGCTCTTTGCATTCACTCGGGATTCCCGTCCACTCGGCATTCGGTGGCGGGTTCACGAGGAGGGCCTGCCACATCTCTCTGGAATTGGCACCGTCTCTGCTTGCGCAGTGGTTGCCGGAGCTTCGTAGGGCCAGTCCCTCCACTCCTCTGGATGTGTGTCGCAGACGGCAAGCGCCTGCCGGGTCAGCCTAGCAAAGGTGACGCTGTGCGCTGTGTGCCGGTCGACGGGCCCGCACGCCGATAGACTGCTCGTTGCAGGCCGGTTTCCGTCGGCTGCGCACCAAGACGATGAACGACGAGCCTCCCAGTAGCCATGCGCAGCCTGATGAACACGCGGCCGTCGCTGCCGCGCCGCACCCGCGGGCGCGTGGTCTCGCCCCCCACGCCGCCTGACGCCCTCGCCCCGCGCGCCGAGATCGTCGAGACCGACGATCTGAGGTGGATCCACATCGAGAAGCCCACCGCGGTCGACCGCGAGTGGCTCGAGGATCGCTTTCCCTTCCATCCCCTCGACTACGAGGACGTCGCGTCGCGCAACCAGCGGCCGAAGGTCGATGAGTACGACGAGTACCTCTTCATCGTCCTGCACTTCCCGCAGTACGACAAGACCGTCGGCCGGCTGAACGCCGTCGAGCTCGACATGTTCGTCGGGCCCGACTACGTGATCACGCTGCCGAACGATCCGATCCAGTCGCTCTCGTACCTGTTCGACCGTTGCGAGCGCAAGGCCGAGCAGCGCGACGAGATGTTCGGCAAGGGCGCCGGCTACCTGCTCTACCGGATCGTCGACCAGTGCGTCGATGCGTCGTTCCCGATGCTGCGCAAGATCGGCAACAAGCTCGAGCGCCTCGAGGACGACATCTTCGCGGGCCCGTCGGCGAACACCGTCCGCGACATCTCCAACGCCAAGCAGGAGATCATCAACTTCCGCAAGGTCGCGCGGCCACAGCGCACGGCGCTGAAGGACCTCGAGCGCACGAAGCGGTACGTCACCGGCGACCTCGACATCTACTTCGACGACATCAACGACGCCTCCGAACGGATCTGGGACACCCTGGAGAACTTCAAGGAGGTCGCCGACGCTCTCGAGCAGACCAACGAGGCCGTCTACTCGCATCGCGCCAACGACGTGCTCCTCGTGCTCACGTCGATCAGCGTCATCGTCCTGCCGCTCACGCTCATCGCCTCGCTCTTCGGCATGAACACCGGCGTGCCGGGCGGCGAGAGCATCCACGCGTTCTGGATCATCGTCGGGATGATGGTCGTGCTCCTGATCGGGATGGTCACCGTGTTCCGCAAGCGCGGGTGGCTGTGACGGACGCCGGCGCCGGCGCCTCCCGCCCCGCCCCCGAGATCCGCACTTCCAGCGTTGCCGCAACCGGCGCCGCTCCGGCGCCCGCAGCGACGAAGCCGTCCGGCCGGGGTGCGCTGACGCTGATCGTCAACCCGATCGCGACGACGGTCAGCCTCAAACACACCGACCAGATCCGCGCGGCGCTCGCCGAGCGATTCGACGTGACGATGGTGCGTACCGAGGCAAAGGGGCACGCGACCGACCTCGCGCAGGAAGCTGTGCTCGCGGGCGCCGACGTCGTGGCGGTCTACGCCGGCGACGGCACCACGAACGAGGCAATCCGAGCGCTCGCCGGCACGCACACGGCGCTCGCGCACCTGCCCGGGGGCAACGCCAGCGTGCTCGCGCGGATGCTCGGCATGGGCTCCGACGGTGTGAAGGCCGCCAGGCGCGTCGGGCAACTCGGCCACGCCACCCGCTCGATCGACCTGGGCTACGTCGACGGCCGCCCGTTCTCGTTCACGGCCGGCATCGGCCTCGACGGCGCCGTCGTCAAACTCGTCGACTCCGATCTCGCCCGAAAGCACCGGTTCCGTTGGGGTGCCTTCTGGATGGAGGCGGTGCGGCTCGCCCGCGAGGAGTACTTCACGGCGGATCCGATGATCACCGTCTCCTCCGGCGGCGCGTCGCAGCGCGGCGTCACGGCGATCGTGCAGAACGCCGAGGCGTACACGTACCTCGGCCCGCGGCCGCTCACCGTCGGTGAGGGTGCGTCGCTCACGTCGGGCACGCTCACGGCCTCCGCCCTCCTCTCCGGCCTCGGCTGGCGCGACGTCCCGTCGATCACCTTCCGCACCGTCGGCCCGGTCCGCGCCGGCGGCCACCCGCGCATCCACCCGCTTCCCGCCTCCACGGAGGTCACCGTCTCCTGCGACCGGCCCATGCCGATGCAGATCGACGGCGACTACTGGAAGGACATCACCGAGGCGACCTTCACGGTTCGCCCGGCCGCGCTCCGCGTCGTGGCCTGAGCGCTCGCCGCGCTGAGCGTCCGTCGAGGTAGAGGCAAAGGCCCCGAGAACGACGAAGGCCCCGCATGAGCGAGGCCGTACTGATGTCATCGGCAGGCTGGAGGAGAAGCTTTAGCGTAATTCGTGACGGTGGCGCATACAGACGCTGGTCGAAGGAGTTGCCGACGTGGCCGTCCGATCCAGACCGCAACGAACGAGCTCGCTCGCAATCCCGTCCATAAGGTGGAGGTGGTGATGAGCCTTTCCCCCGTGGCGGCCCTGCGTGTCTCAGTCGCCGCGTTCGCCTTCATGGTCCTGCTGGCGCTCGTCGTTCGGCAGGACAACGCCGTCACGCACGCCGATGCCGACGTCGTGACCTGGGTCTCTGGTTGGCGGACGCCCTTCATCGTCGATGTCGCCCAGGCCGCGTCGTGGTTCGGCAACATCCTCGTGCTCGGAACGTTGGCGATCGTCGCCGGCGTGGTCTCGGCGGCCCGGCGCGGCCGCGACGCCCTCACGGCGCTCCCGGAGCTCGCCGTCGCCGCGGCGGCGCTCACGAATCCACTCGCCAAGCTGGCCGTCGATCGGCCTCGCCCCCCGGCCGAACTCGCGGAGGTGATCGAGTCGTCGACGGGCTTCCCGTCCGGCCACTCAGCGCAGTCGGCGGCGTTCTTCATCGGGCTCGCTATCCTCATCGCGGCCAACAACCGTCGCCATGCACGGTGGTGGCTGGCGCTCGGCCTCCTGGCGGCGCTGATCGTCGGCCTGAGCCGGATCGTGCTCGGCGTGCACAGCCCGACCGATCTGCTCGGTGGCTGGGCGCTCGGGCTGGCCTGCGTGCTGCTGAGTTGGGTCGCTCTGGATCACCGGGCGAAGACGGCCCCGAGAACGACGAAGGCCCCGCATGAGCGAGGCCGTACTGATGTCATCGGCAGGCCGGGCGAAGACCTTTAGCCCAATCGTCGACGCTGGCACG
>JAURVW010000250.1 GCA_030655275.1 Solirubrobacteraceae bacterium | reverse complement strand
CGTCCTCGGTGCCGGCGTGGTCGTTGGGTCCTTCGGTGGCGAGCATCATGGTGCCGCTCGTGCCGACGAACGGCTTGCCCGAGCCCTCGAGGCCGGCCGCGAGCGCCTCGATCGCCTTGAGGTCGTCGCCGATGGCGGCCTCGTAGTCGCCGGCGTACATGCTCTCGTGCTTGAAGGCGAGGTGGATCACGCCGTCCGAGGCGGCGGCCTGCTCGCGCAGGAGGTCGAGGTCGTCGAGGGTGCCGCGCACGATCTCGGCACCGGCCGCGGTGAGCGCGTCGGCCGAGGCCTCGGAGCGGGCGAGGCCGACGACCTGGTGGTCGTGGGCGAGGAGTTCGGGGACGACGGCCGAGCCGATGTGGCCGGACGCACCGGTGACGAAAACGCGCATGGAATGCCTTGGGTTGGTGCCGCGCGGCTGGGGAGTCGAGCGGCGGATGGAGCGTCGGACCCGAACGAAGCTGAGGACTCGGACGAGGTGATGACACTGGGTGCCATCGACGCTAGCAGGATCATGACACCGAGTGCCATCGTCTATGCTGAACGGCATGGCGAGATGGGAACCGGGCGCGCCGGATCGCCTGCAGGAGGCGGCGTACGAGCTCTACACCGAGCGTGGCTACGACGCGACGACGGTGGCCGAGATCGCCGAGCGCGCGGGGCTCACGAAGCGCACGTTCTTCCGCCATTTCGCCGACAAGCGCGAGGTGCTCTTCTGGCGCTCGGAGCGTGTCACGGAGCTCGTGGTCGAGGCGGTCGAGGGCGCGCCCGCCGACGTTGGTCCGTTCGAGGCGGCGAGCCTCGGCGTGGTCGCTGCGACCGAGTTCCTCAACGATCGGCGACCGTTCTCGCAGCGACGTCACGCGTTGATCAGTGCCAACCCGGAGCTCCAGGAACGCGAGCTGATTAAGATGGCCCGGCTCTCGGGAAGCGTGGCAGAGGCCCTGCGAGCGCGAGGCGTCGCCGAGGTCGAGGCTGCGATGGCCGCCGAGGCGACGATGGCGGCGTTCCGGGTCGGCTGGGAGCGGTGGGTCGAGCCGACCGAGACCCGCTCCTTCACCGAGGTGGCGCGGGAGATGCTCGACGGCCTGAGGGCCGTCGCGGCGGCCTAGATCTCGTAGGCGACGATCGGGTTGTCGACGAGCGCGTAGTCGAGGGCGACGGCCGAGGCGTTCACGAGCTGCGTGGTGCCGCGGGTCCAGGCCCCGCGGGCTTCGTGGATGTGGCCGTAGACGGCGAGCTTGGCTTGGGTGCGGTCGATGAGGCGGAGGAATGCGCTGGAGCCGGCGAGGTGGCCGGTGCTCGTGCGGTCGCCGTAGCCGGCGGGCGGTCCGTGGATGAGGAGCACGTCGGTGTCGTCGGGCACGGCGGCGTACTTCTCGCCGAGGAAGGTCTCCGCCGTGTCGCCCTTCGGCGCGTTGAAGGCCCAGTCGTGGAACCACGGCGTCCAGGGGGAGCCCCAGAACGAGACGCCGTCGATCGTCGTGCCGCCGTCCTGGAGGTAGGTCCAGGGGAGGTCGGCCGGCACGGCCTCCGGCGCCTGCTCGAACACGAAGTCGTGGTTGCCGGCGATGCCGACGATGTGCTGTGCCGGCGCGGCTTCGAGCCAGCGGCGAAAGACGCCGTCGAGCCAGTTTCCCTGGAACCCCAGGTCGTGGTTCGAGGCCGGCGTGAGGTCGCCGGCGATCACGAGCACGTCGCACGCGGGCACCTCCGGCAGGAACCCGTGGAGGTCGGCGGTCGTCGCGATGCGCACGCGCCCGAGGTTAGCGGTGCCCCGGGCCAACCAACCGCGCCCGAGACCTCGAAGGTGGTCGGAGTTGTGGGGCTGCCCGGGTTTGCGACCACCTTTGCGCTGGCGGGTTGGAGGGTGGTCGGTGTTGTGGGGCTGCCCTACGTCTGCGACCACCTTCGCGCTGGCGTCGCCAGCCTAGGACTGCCGGTCCGGGGTTGCGCCGCCCTCTTTTGCTGGAGGCAGCGGGGGCGCATGCTGCATCCATGACCAAGACCAGCCTTCTCGGCAACCAGCCCGTCAACCGGATCGGCTTCGGCGCCATGCAGCTCGCGGGCCCCGGCGTGTTCGGCCCGCCGCGCGACCGCGATGCGGCGGCCGCCGTGCTGCGCCGCGCGATCGAGCTGGGCGTCAACCACATCGACACCGCGCAGTACTACGGCCCGGATGTCGTCAACGACCTCATCCGCGAGGTGCTCCACCCGTACCCCGAAGACCTCGTCCTCGTGACGAAGGTCGGCGGAAAGCGCGACGACAAGGGCGCGTGGCTCCCGGCCCAGTCGCCCGCCGAGCTGCGCGAGGGCGTCGAGGCCAACCTCCGTTCGCTCGGCGTCGAGCAGATGGGCCTCGTGAACCTGCGCGTGATGCCGGGCTCCGATCACGACTTCGCCGAGCAGCTCGGCGAGCTCGTGGCGCTGAAGGCCGAGGGCAAGCTCGCGATGATCGGCATCTCGACCGTCACGCTCGACCAGGCCAAGCAGGCCGTCGCGCAGACCGAGATCTCCGAGATCCAGAACCCGTTCAGCGTGGCCAACCGCGTCGACGAGCCCGTCCTCGGCTTCTGCCGCGAGCACGACATCGCCTACGTGCCGTACTTCCCCCTCGGCTCCGCCTTCGCCGGCGGACCGAAGGCCCTCGCCGCCGACCCCGCCATCGCAGGCGTCGCCGAGAAGCACGGCGTCTCCGCCTCGCAGATCGCGCTCGCCTGGCTGCTCGCCCACTACGACCGCACCCTCCTCATCCCGGGCACCTCCTCCGTTGCCCACCTCGAGGAGAACATGGCCGTCGGCGACATCGACCTCGACGCAGGCGACCTCACCGCCCTCGACGGCGCGACCCAGCTCCCGGACCCGATGGCGGTGGTCGCGCACTGAGGCCGTCGAGCCCCAGTCGCCAAAGCACCTGGATCTAGGGCAGAGTTTCCGCTGCCAGGCAGCGGAAGTTCGCACCTAGAACTGAGTGGATTGGCTTCGACCCGGCCCACGATCCCACGCGCGACGGACCCACGACCCCCCGAGCAAGGGGCCGGCGACGCCTGAGCGACGGGTCTCACCGTCCGGCGACAGGCCTCGAGCGCGATGACCCGCTACCATGCCGGGTCGGCTCACGCCGAATGCGCCCGTAGCTCAGCTGGATAGAGCGTCGGTCTACGGAACCGAAGGTCAAAGGTTCGAATCCTTTCGGGCGCGCTCGAAAACCCCCGTCGCCGCGGGGGTTTTCGTCTTTCTGGGGGCGGTTTGCGCGCCAAGAGCGGGTTGTGGGTACCACGCGTGGGTACCACGGGGAAGGGCTAGCGCTAGAAGATCAGCGTTACCAAGCTCACCACCACGGTTGCTCCCCAGGCGACACGCATCAGGGTCGGAAGGCGTTGCTCGGCGTCGGCGGAGCTTCGGTGGCCCGGCTTTTTGACTTGAAACCAAGTCTGTGCGGGAGCCAGACGGACTTGAACCTTCTCGTTGAATGCGCGATCCATTTCATAGAAGGTCGAGAACGGCAGTTTGGTCTCAAGTGACCTCAGTTTGGTTCCGTGGAAGTTCAGGTACTGGCGATGGCGAGCTTGGACGATGGCCCAGACCCAGCAGACCGCGAACCCAAAAACGCCAGCGATTACGCCAGCCCAGCCTCGGATCCCTTGGTCTTTGGTGGCCGTGAAAAGTAGCCCTAGCACCACGAGAACGGCCGAGTTCAGGCCCATCAGCATTTGGTTCCGCGACTGCCGCATGGTGTCGTCGTGCTTCCATAGCTCGACGTTCAGCTGATACTCCGTCAGCACGGCCGGGTCCACTGTTGGCTGAGGCATTTCCGTAACCTATCTTCGCGAGTCAACGCCGCTGAGCCCCCGGCCCTCCCACCGCGATGTTGTCCGCCGGCTGAGCCACTCCAGCCGCGCTCGCGTACGACTGCTTCGAGCGCGTTAACCCCAACCAAGCCTGCTGGTCAAGCTTCGCGGCCCGCGCTTGCGGCCGCGAAGTTTTCGCGGCCGCGATCTCGGGAGCGTACGCTACGCGTATGAGCTTCGACGTCGTTTCTCCGCCGAAGATGGACTGGCAGGTTGAGGTCCGCCACGAGGACGCTTTCTTCGCTCTCCCGACGCTTCCGCCGGGCTCGGTCAATCTTGTGTGCACGTCTCCGCCTTATTGGGGACAGCGCACCTACGAACAGCCGATCAACGGCGAGCTGCTGCAGGAGTGGCAGCAGTCGCCGGCCTTTGTCGATGGTGCTGCGCCCGGCTACGAGTGGTACCGAGCGCATGGGGGCTCTCTAGGTCTGGAGCCCTATCCGGAGTGGTATGTCACGCACTTGGCAGAGGTTCTCGATCGTGCATCGGAGCCTCTCGCTGCAGACGGAAGCCTGTGGGTCAACCTGGGCGACACCTACTTTGCGCGCTGGTCAAGCATCCGCCCTGCAGGACGTCAGGGATTGGGAGGCGAGGAACGCGAGCGCCGGCGTACTCCGTCTGGCGGCTGGAGGCACGACAAGCAGCTGCTGATGCTGCCCGCTCGTTTCGCCATCGCCATGCAAGATCGCGGCTGGATCCTTCGCAACGACCTCATCTGGGCAAAGAGCAACGTTGGCCCACGGCCCGAGACCGATCGCCTGCGGCTGTCCCACGAGCATTTCTTCCACTTCGTGAAGCGTCAGAAGACGACTCGGCCACGCTATTGGTACGACTTGGGGAGCGCCGAGACTGGCGGTCTAGACGTCGTGACGCGATCGACTAGCAACTCCACGATCGGGCACCCGGCGACATTCCCGGATGCACTTATCCGCCCACGAATACTGAGTTCTTGTCCTCCGAACGGGTTGGTCCTTGATCCGTTTTGCGGGGCGGGAACTACCCTCGAAGTGGCAGCGAGCGAGGGTCGGCGTGCGTTGGGTTTCGAGATCGCCGAGAAATATGTCGACATTGCTCGTGTTCGGCTAGGGTTGGCGCGTAGCCATGTCTGATCAAGCTCCACAGACCGCCGAACAAGGCTTGCTGGCAGACGTCCTTGTCGACGACGAGCGATACGTGATTGCTCAGCTCACCGAAGACGACATGACACCCGAACGGCTCGCTGGCCGCCTCCTCGCTCGTGCACTTCACGATACGTCGGAAGAGTGACACAGGAACGCTTCCGCTGGTCGCGGACTTGCCGGACTATCCGGTCGCGCGGCTGGAAGGCGTCAACGGTATTGGGAAGTCGGTCACCGTCCGTCTTCTGGAACTTTGCTCGGGGCAGCGGCCTGACCTGACGCTCGATCAGTGGGTCGGGTTCTGCGAAGCGCTCGGGACAGTCGAGGTCGCGGCAACCAATTTGTTGGAGTGCGATTCGATTCGCTGGGTCGTCTCAGGTGAGACCCTCTTGGCCCGAAGCGAACTCGAGGATCCGGCGGTGGCCGAAGTTCTTGCGCGACGAGCGGAGGCTGCAGACGGGCGCCGACGCCCAGCCAGCCCCGAACCGGGACGCCAACGCCACGCCCTGCCGACCCTCGAGTGGTTCGAAGAACTTTCTATCGACGGCACCTCAGCCGAATCGGTCGCGCAGCTCCGCAAGCTCCTGGTTGTCGAAAGAATCGGCGGTGATACCGGGCTCGTGCGGACTATCGCCACCTACAGCGAGGAACAGGGGGAGTTGGCGGCAGCCGAGCTCGACAACAGGCTTCCTTTCGACTTGGCGGACAACGCCGCACGACTTATCGAAGGCGTTTCGGAGCTTCTAGTCGGGGTCGACGTCGATCTCGTTCGGAGTCGAGCTCAGGCGAACCGAGCTACCACGGCAACCTTGGCGGAAGCGACCACTGCTCTGGATATCGCGCTCGCAGATGTCCGGACCGTGCGGCGTCTAGTTGAGCTGCAGCAGCGACTCGAGCGCACGTCTCAGGACAGACCCTCGCTGGATGCTCGGATCAGTGAAGCGGATGAGCAGATCGTGCAGCTGGAGAAGGCGGAACAGGCCATCGGAAGCCGGATCGCCGCACTTGAGAAAGAACTGGCAGGGACCGACGAAGTCAAGAAGGATCTGAAGAGCGCTGAGCGTTCTCTGAAATATCAGACGACTCGCATCGGCAACCTCACGCGCGATACCGCGACCGACTTCAGGACGGCCGGCATTGATAAAGCTGAGCAGCTGGTGCAGCGAACAGCTGAACTCCGCCGTGCGATTAGGGACACGACCCAGGCGCGAGATGCGCTGGACGCTGGTCCGGCGATCGAGGAGCTAGTTGAGCTGCTCTTGCCCCCGGTGAGCGAACGCCAAGACGCTGGTTTGGGCGAGCAACTTCTGATCCCGGACGGAGAATCCGGCGAAAGGGGTCTAACGGTGAGCGACACCGTCACGGGGTTGAATCGCCGTCGACAGATGCTCAAAGGTCCAACAGACGATGACGCAGTAGCGGGGCTGAACGATCGTCTCGCACGTGACCGGCGCGCGCTTGAGGCGTGCCAGCGGCTCCCGAGCCAGTTGAGCCAGCTCAGCAGCGCACGCGACGCACGCGATGCGGCCGAGAAGAAGCAGACTGCGGCGGTCAAACGTCTTGAGGAGCCGGCGGCGGCGAAGCTGGAAGCAGAGATCAGCGCGAGAAGGGAAGCGATCGAAGCCGTAGTCGCCGCCGTAACGAAACGAGCGCTACTTATCCAGGAGCGCGAAGAGCTGGGTTCTGACGACGAAATAGGAGCAGCCGAGCGCGAGCTCTCTTTGGGTCTCCAGCAGCTCTCCATCGAGCGGTCGGAATTGGTCGCCCACTTTCAGCTGCTTTCGACGGCAGCGAAGGCAGCTGAAGACCTGCGGACCGCTCGGGCGCGGGATGCTGAGGAGACCGCATCCGCGTTGGCGCGTGCAGTCGCCGAAGTCGACGCCGCTGTGGACGCGCTGCGAGATGCCAACAATTCATGGCTTTCGATCGCCGGCGTCTCGGCGCCGGAAAATACCGCGGACCTAGAAGAGCGGCTCGCGTTTGTTGAGCGCCTTGCGCCTGCGCTGACACGGGCGGGTGCGAGCCTCGAGGTCCGACAGCTTGGATTCCAGGTCCGTGCCGCCGTGCAGCAGGTCGTGTCGGATCTGGTCGGGCGCGGTGACCTCGGGATCCGAACGGCACGAGTAGCTGCGGCCCGGCTGTCGCTCGAGCGCTATGCGGCCTCCCAGTTCGAGGTTCCGGAAGTCCGTGAGCCGTTGCTCGGTTCGGGCGCGCACTCGTTGGAGATGAACTTTGTCGAAAAGAGTCTCGAGTGGCTCGACGGCGACGGTCAGAAACACAAACGCCCTCTTGAGGGCTTCAGCAGCGGCGAACAAGCCTTCGGGTTCACCCAGGCACGGCTAGCTCTTGCTTCGGGCGCGTCGCAGAGCGCAGCCAATCAGTTGATCGCGCTCGACGAGTTCGGGGCCTTTGTCTCGGGGCAAAGATTGCGGGCTCTCCGCACGTTCCTTGAAAGCTGGAGCCACCGGCGTAAGGGGATTCAGCTAATTCTCATCCTGCCCGCCCGCGACTTTGAAGACCTCGCGAACCGGGCGGCGCCGCGCGAGCGAGAGCGTTACGTGCGGCTCGGTGAGAAGATGAAGGATCCGGGCTATTTGGTCGAACCCCTGGGCGCCCCATGAACTCCGGGATAGCGGTGCTCGACGACTTCGGGCTTCCGCAACGGGTGGCTGCTTCGCGAGGTAGAGAGTTGGCCGACGCCCTCGAGTCGTCGTGGCGGAGTGCGTTCGGATATGAGCCAAGGAACTGGCTCGGGGACCTAGAGGCGCTCAAGATCTTCTACGACCCGGTGGCGACCGGGAAACGGCTACGCGAGGCGCTGTCGAAGGTAGAGGAGACGGGGTCGCCGCTAACTCCCCCGATGGCGATTTCCGTTGGTGACCGCCACCTAATCACTCCTGAGGGCCGCGCCGCTTTGGAACTGCTTCGCGAGAGCCTGAAACAGAAGGGCTCTGACGTTGGCTTCGACCCGGCGCTGGCGGCACAGCTCCAAGCTGACCTACTTGAGGCTTACCGGTCTTGGAGCCGACATCGCCTACTGTCGGTTGTTGATCTCCTCGGAGGCGGTGCCAAGCCTCTCCAGATGCCAGCAATGGGCTCGGTGCTCGTTCTGCTCGTAAACAGATCGGATTCCCGGCCGCGTGCTATTCCGCGGTTCCGAGGCGATGACAACCCGAGAGCGCAAGAGCAGATTGACGCTGCGGTTTTCGCCTGTGCCGACGCCTTCGCATCGACGCTTAATCGGCAGAGCCGGCGGAAGCCGGGTAAAGAGCGCCTGATCAGTGGCTGGACTCTCCACGAGATCACGCGTCGCCTGCCAGGTGCCCTGATCATCGATGACGCCGGTGTGTATGTGGTCGCAGCTCGGAAGGCAGAGGTCATCGATCTACTTGCGAAGGAACTCGCTCAGAGAGCTCGCACCGGGCGGCAGCTCGAGGAGGCCTTCGATGCGCTTGTCTCAGAGTTCCGGCTTCGGGGTCCGGTGCTCGCAGCCCATCAGTCGTTGTTCGAACGGCCTGGTGATACGGAGAATTTGAAGGAGCGCCTCGTGGCCGCGTGGCGGGAGCACGCGGCATGAAGCCCAGCGAGCTCTTGCGGATTTTCGCTGAGGTTGCAGCCGAGCATGAGACGACTCTCGCCTCCAACGCGCCGCCCCGAGTGATCCCAATCGTGACCGACGATCTCGGTTTTCGGCCCGCGTTGCTAAGCGAACTCTCGCTCGCGCTTGGAGGTACGGTGCTCGATGTCACGGGTGGCGACTTCGCAGGCCCCGTAGCAGGCCGAGACCAGCCCACGCTTCGGGGCGAGCTACCGGCGCTCAAGTTCACGGACGCGAGAGGCACTACCTACGGAGTGAGCCTAGAGTTCTCCAACGGCGAGGTCGACGCCAAATTGCTGGTCGACGGAAGCGTCGGTGCCCCCGGCTCGACCGGGCAGCAGCAGCTGCTTGGTCTCAGTCGCGCCCTGTTCAGCTCGACTTTGGATGACGCAGAGTTGGCCGTCGTCAGATACTCCGAGACCGTCCTTGATCCAGAGGCTGTACGCGCGGCTTGGAGCCTGCTTCTGGGGTTCGCGGCCCGCAACAGACTTCGTTTCGGCGGCGTTCGAACATTGGTTCTGCTCGTTCAGGTCCGGGATTTCTCTGTTGCCAACCATGTAGGGCCGCACGGGGGCGCTCGATTTGTGCAAACAGCCGAGACGGTCGGCAAGCGGAAGCCCCAAGGCTTTACGCGCAAGATCGCCCAGCGCTTGGCAGTTCACCGTCAGCCGCCGCTCGTGATGTTTCTGGGGGCCGGCTTTTCCGTCTCGTCGAGCTTGCCGACCGGGAATGCTCTACGCGATTCAGCTATCCGGCGTCTTCTGAAGCTGGATGACGTGGACGATGGACGGTCGCCGTTGGATCTTGCGACTGAGTTTGTGGCTTGGGCACAGGATCTACCTAAGGACATCGGCCGGCTTTCCAGGCCTGGAGCTGAGCCAAGCCAAGCGGACCTCAGTGCCAATCTGACCCTTGAACAGGTTTCGTTCATTGACGCGCAGTACAGCGGTCAGAACATTGCGCCCGCGGTTGCGGAGTTCCGGGAGCTCCATAACCGACGCCTAGAAAGTCATGAGGCGCTCGGGAGCGCGGTACTCCGTATGCGCGAACTTGTGCGACGTCATCCTCGGCTCGTGCTGGTCACGGACAAATTTGACGAGCTGGTGGAGATCGAAGAGCCCGACCTGTTCGAACGCGCGGTCACCGATGAGGAGTTTGGCGACATTGCGCCGCGCTTGGCCGCGATGGTCGCGGGTGAAGAACATCCCGACGGCAAGGTGCCGCTGCTGAAGCTGCACGGCACGATCAGCGACGAAGCAAGTTGCGTCGCTGACGAGCTGACCGTGCGAGAAGGGATCTCTCAGCAAAAGCGAGATGCCCTCTTCTCGCTCATGCCCTCAGTCGGACGCGGAAGGGAAGAGGTCGAAGAGGGGCAGCGGACGCGGTGGGTCTATGTCGGCGCAAGCATGCGCGACGCCGATC
>JAURVW010000227.1 GCA_030655275.1 Solirubrobacteraceae bacterium | reverse complement strand
GAAGCCGCGTTCGATCAGGTCGCCCACCGGCAGGGGCTCGTCGAGCCCGCTGCCGCGGAACCACAGGCCGTCGCCGACATGCGCGACGCTCTCGACCACGGCCAGCGGATTGCCGCCCGACGCGGCCGTGAGGTCGGCGATGGCGTCGTCCGGGAGTGGACGGCCCAGGTGGCGCGCAGCGAGTTCGGCGATCGAGACGCGGTCGAGCGGTTCGAGATGCTGGACCGGATCGGGCAGCCCCGGCAGGACCGTCCCGGGGCGGGTCGCGAGGAGGAGCCCGAGCCGTTCGCCGGCCAGTCGGCGGGCGATGAAGGAGAGGACCTGCGTGGTGCCGCTGTCGATCCACTGCAGGTCGTCGGCGATCACGAGGAGGGGCCGATCGGCGGAGGCCTCGATGAGCAGGCTGAGCGCGCCGGCGTAGAGGTGCAGGACGGGCACGTCGGCCGTCTGCGTGAGCCCGAGCGCCCCGGAGAGCGCGTCGCGCTGCGGGTCGGGCAGGGCCGGGAGGAGGTGCAGCAGCGGGCGCACGAGTTCGTGGAGCCCGCTGAACGGCAGCTCGGCCTCCCACTCCACGCCGCGGCACCCGATCACGGCGCACCCGTGGGCGCGGCGTTCGGCGGCCGTCAGGAGCGCCGTCTTTCCGCTCCCGGGCTCGCCGGAGAAGAACACGGCCGACCCGTCCGACGCGCGCATCGCGTCGAGCTGGGCGCCGAGCAGCCCGAGCTCCCGCTCGCGACCGACGAGCTCCGGGGGGTCGGTCACCGTCATCGTCGGCGGACTCTAGGGGACGCCGGGGAGCAGGACCCGGCGACCGGCTGCGCCCGGGAGCGGGCGGTGAAAACCATGGGAACAGCCCCGAGGTCCCCCGACCCCGGGACGGTTCCCACGTCGATCGCGTCTTCCGCGTCCCCACCGGCCGAAGCCGTATTTCCTTGGGGTCGCGGTCGTCACGACGGACTTGACCCGCATTGTTCGGAACGCCTGGGGGGAGTCCGACGTACCGTCCGTAAGGCCGGCTAGCGGGTATACGGAGAGCTTGCCGATCTGCGCGCTCCCGCGCATCAGGGAAAACCCTGAATTCACCGCGATCCGATTGCAATCGACCCCCCGAGGCTGGCCGGTGAGGGGTCCGGCGACCTGCTACGTGGAGGGCGTTCTCACGCGTCAGGCCTCGTAGTCGAAGCGACCTTCGCGCTTCCAGCGCGCCGCGGTCGACATCGCGTAGAACGGCAGCACCGTCGCGACGACGACGATCGACAACAGCAAGGAGCCCACGAAGCTCAAACCGTCCTGGTCGGACAGCGTGTAGGCGACCATCTGCAGCGCGATCATCGCGGTCGAGAAGATCACGAGCCGCCTGCGCATCCCGGGCAAGCTGTACATGGAGCGATCCTACGCCCGGGGTGCGGCGCCCCTGGCGCCCGGCTCGGGGTGGCGGGCCCGGTCGATCGTTTCGGTGCGGCTAGGGCAGCGGCCGCGGACGTTCTCCGTCGGCCTCCATGAGCCGCAGCGCGCGCACGGCGAGGTGCAGGCCGAGGAGCGTGTCGGGGTCGTCGAGCGGGGCCTCCAAGGTCTTCTCGATGCGCTCGAGGCGGCCGTAGAGCGACTGGCGCTCGAGGTGCAGGGCCCGCGCGGCCTCGGCCTTGCGACCGCCACGCTCCAAGTAGATCTCGAGGGTGCGCAGGAGCTCGGAGGCTCGGGCATCGCGCTCGTCGAGGAGCGGGCCGAGCTGCTCGCGCACGAAGGTGACCATCTCGACCGAGGACCGCAGCCCGAAGAGGAGGTCGACGATGGAGCCACGGCGGGCGTCTTGCCAGGGGCGGGGCGCGCTGGTGCGGGCGGCGGCCGCGGCGCGGACGACGCGGTCGAGCGAGGCGCCGAGAGCGCTCCACGAGTCGGCGGGGCGGCCGAGCGCGAGGACGACCTCCTCCTCCGGCAGGCCAACCCGTTCGAGCATCGCGCGCAGCTCCGACGCGGCCCGCTCGAGCTGCCCGGACGGTCGCTCGGCGCCGCCCATGTCGAGGGCGAAGAGGACGCCGTCGCCGTAGGTGCCGGCGATGACGGCGCGGCCCGAGGCCGTGGTGCGGGGCAGTGCGTCGACGACGAGATCCCAGGCGTCGTGCTCGGT